>NZ_CFRCNA010000055.1:0-1842 GCF_986145555.1 Fannyhessea sp. | reverse complement strand
TCATTACTGAATCTCTTACGGAAGAATCATAGTCGTTAGTCAGGATACAACGGTATGTGTATTCTCCTTCCCAAAAATCCTGCACACCATCCATCCGTTTCTGTCTTTGAATCACAAGTCGATATGTCTTACTATAATAAATGCAATTGAGTATTTTTGTTTTTGACCAACTTTTTTAATTATTATGGCTACTACGAAGCAAAAACTTTATAAAAACATTACTATTTTATCGTTTATCACCTTTTTTTTATCCTTTGCTATAGCGATAGCCTGCTTGTGCTGGCAGAAATACTCTATTGCTATCTACTTTTTATGCAGCTCTATCGCATGCATCATAGTTAGCTTTTTTACACTCCTTAGAAGCCCTCTTACTTCAAGCAAATTAACAGCAAACGGATCGGAAAGGCAGCGACATACAACTAAAATAAATTGGTTTGTATATAACAAAAACGAATTTTTCCCCATTTCAAAATTTGCCTTAATACGATTATACATATATAAAACGCTTACGCTGGTATCTGCTGTTCTTGTTATAGTGGGCATTATCATAGGGAATATTACATTATGGTATAGCTCGGCTTTCGTATGCGGAATTAGCTTTGTGCTGGGCTGCTTACTTGCCGTTAAGTATATGAAAGGCGGAGGGTTTTATTTCTAGTTTTTAAAAACGTTGATTTCTCACCCTTTTAAGTATTTCCTCAAACCTTTCTTTCCGCTCTTTTGGTGATAGTATCACGGCTTCCTTTGGTTTAGTTTCTTCCCAGGGGAAAGGCAACATTTCTTTAGGTTGTAACTTCTTGCTTACATGTGGCTGAATAGCAATTGTAGTAAACATTCTATCACGCTCCCAATCGTTTTTAACAGCAGTTTCGCACTTGCTATTATAAGCTTCACTTACAGCATTAAATTCCTCTAGCGTAAGCCTACAGAAATCCATATCAGATAAGCCTATACAAGCAAGTGCGAAATCTAGGACTTCAATTATTTTGAAGTCTTTTTTTGTCCCTTTTTTATATGCCTTTATGCTGTTTGTTTTTAAAGTGAAACCGCCCACATATCTCATGCAGACGGTTGAAATGTTCTTTTACTATTGAAGCACGAAGCATTCAATTTTTTTATCAATATACGCTTGCTGCTTCCATTTTTTTTGCAAGCGACTTGATGCCTTTTACAATCATTTCCTTACGCTGCTTGCTAGGCTTTCTTTGTCCTATCGCATATTATCGCATTAGGGTTGGGCTTATTCCTATTTCTCTTGACATTCCTGCAACGTTGATGCGCCAATATGTATGTGGTATAAAGAATGCTGGAGAAAAGACATACAATCGCCTCTCAAAATGTATAGAAGATATAAAGACAGAACTCAATACGGCTTCTTTCTAACGAAGTTTGTATAATCAATGAACATTTTTAAGCCTCGGTGCGTGAAGCATCGGGGCTTTTTTTGTTATCGCTCATAATCTATAAACTGTCTTACACACATAAGCACCGTTATAACTCCGTCTATCTTTTGTGTTTGCCTTATCTTTATAGGTTTACAGTTTTCTAGGTTGTCAAAATCTAAGATAGCATTACCGAAACAATAAGCATTGATAGGGTTATCGCCTATCCGTATGTGTCCTGTCTTTGCTCCGTGTTCAAAACTTTCTATAGGTGCGGTGAAGTAGCCGTAAGTTTGACGTAAAGGCTTTAACCTCAAATCCGCAACTAAGCCCTTGAACGTCCTTGTTGCGTTTACACGTCCTCTCATTACTGAATCTCTTACGGAAGAATCATAGTCGTTAGTCAGGATACAACGGTATGTGTATTCTCCTTCCCAAAAATCCTGCACACCATCCATCC
>NZ_CFRCNA010000054.1:0-2008 GCF_986145555.1 Fannyhessea sp. | reverse complement strand
GTGACGTTTGAAAAAATCTTTCTTATCCTGGGTTCGAATCCGAGTCTCGCCTCCATTGAATAACAGCAGGTAGAGCGTCCAAACGGCGCTCTTTTTTGTGCGATTCTTAGCACGGTGCGCGCAGATTGTGTTTGATATAGAAGAGAAAATATGGGAGTTGCTTCTCGTGCTATTCGGTGTACTACTCACAACAGCAATCGATATAGCACGAGAAAGCTATAAAAAGAACCATGAAAAGTATCTCATAAACATAACGGTTGTGACAGTTCTCTTACAGAGAGTCACGCGTTTTAACGTTTAAATATTAATCCTCAATTTTTGCACCAAGGCAATGCTCAAAATGGTTAAGCGCCCATGCATGTCCTTGTGGATCAAAACTTGCAACGCCATTCTTGTGAACAACAATAGAAAAACCAAGGTTATACGCGTCAACGGCTGTATGCAGAACACAAATATCTGTGCAAACACCTACAAGATGAATTTCATTGATGTCACGCTCTCGCAGCTTGATGTGCAAATCAGTTCCTGCAAACGCAGAATAGCGTGTTTTTGGCATGTAATAAAGGTTTGGCTTATCCTTGTTGGCTTCCAAAATGGTTTGCATTTCTCCATATAGCTTTTGACCTGGAGTTCCTTCGATATTGTGAGGCGGAAAGAGCTTGGTTTCTGGATGATATGGATCACCTTTGTGATGTGTGTCATTGGCAATAACTACATATTCGCCTGCATTAAGAAAATCATGCGTCAGATCGCAAATATGCTGGCTAAGTGCCTGCGCTGGTGCGCCTACGGTAAGCGCCCCATCATCTGCTACAAAATCGTATGAATAATCAATTACAATAAGTGCTTTCATATTCTCGCCTCGTTTTGCTCTGTTCATCTTAATACGGCCATTACTATGGCTTTTGTCAATCATATATTATATGCTTTTTTACGTTGTAAAGAGGTGCTACGCATTGATTTTATGAGGATAGTCATGCAAGATAAATTTATATCTCATTCACTCTATTACATTGGCTGCCCATGCGAATCAAGCCGCTTGCCGTTGTGTTTTGCCTCGTAATTAATCAAATTGGTAAACGTTCCCTGCATACCATGGGGAATATAACTCATAAGCGAGAGATCCCGTGGCAGATAATCAACCAAGCTCAATTTTTCTACCTGTGAAATCTGCGCAGGCAGCGCGTCCACAATATATTCTCGCGCCAACACGCGTGCACCTTGCTCACTTAGTTTTTCTTCGTATTGACTCATAGGTTCATCTGGTCGATCAGTTCGTGCATTGTCTGATTCCCACATACATGTATAGCCCGCGCGCGTAAATTGCGTTTTGGCAAATTGCATAAGCGGATACGAGTCTGTTTTAAACGTCAGTTTTGCACCTTGAGCCAGCAAATCGCGATACACCAACAAATTATCAAGATACACCAAGCGATCACGCGCCTGCTTTTTACGCGGAAACGGGGTTGGAAAATTAAGATATATACGTGCCAACTCGCCTTGTGCAAAATATTCATGCAAAAGACTTGAATGCGCGCAAAATACCACCACATTAGAAAGCTTCTCGTCACAAATCTTCTGCGCCGCAATAGCTATACACAACGGCTCTATATCCACGCCAACAAAGAGCACACCAGGCTCACGCCGTGCTGCCTCAAGCGTGAAATTTCCTTTTCCGCACCCCAAATCTAAGCGAACTTCTTCAAACGCCGCCTGTATAAATTTGCCATGTTCGTCTTGTTCACACGGACAACACCAGCTGCGCCATGAACCGCGAAGCGTTTTGGGCTTCTCTACGATTGCTTTCTGGTAGCGTATAAGACGCTGTGCGAGATCAAAATTTTTTCCAAGTCGTGCGTGAAGTGCGTGCATTGCTCATACTCTTTCTTATGAGTTTTAATGGTCGTATCTATGCCTACGTATCTATGCCTATATGCTAGATTTCCTTAAACATAGTAAGGGATGGTCATTGGATATTCAAAACTTTTATAAAATGCATAGACACTGT
>NZ_CFRCNA010000053.1:0-2182 GCF_986145555.1 Fannyhessea sp. | reverse complement strand
TATTTGCTTTTTGAATAATAATCGGCAAAAAAATAGGGGAAAGTTGTATTAAGAAGGCAAAAATACAAACAATAGTGTAAATCGTGTGTAGGATGGTATTCTGAATGGCATTGATTTTATCTTATATGATCTAAATCATACGCAATCATGGGAAAACATAGGTCATTTGTGTTTAACATGTGGGTAAATATTACATAATTGTTTCCAAATTCAAAAAAGTCTTTTCACATCTCACAAAACATGACAAAGTTATTCGTAAGCAAATTTGAATACATTATTTACGAACGAAAGACATATAGTATGTTTTTATGAACGTCTGTAAATTTTGGAATTCAATGCTTACGTTTTACACGACAAGCTTTAGGAAAGGTAGGATTAAGATGGATACAATTACCCGTCGTAATTTCCTTAAGGCATCAGCCGTCTCCATGGGCGGCATCGCCGCTTCGGCGATGTTGAGCGCTTGTGGTGCAACTGATGAAAATGCAGGTGCAGATAAGAAAAAAATTGTGCGTTTTGGCTTAGCCAATGCTAAAGTTCCTCTGGATATGCAACGCAGTACAAATTCACTTTCTGCTTCAATTTCGGATAGCATTTGTGAAGCTTTGCTTCGTTGGGATGAAACTAACAAGTTGGTTCCTGTCTTGCTTGAGTCAATTCCTCAATTTGAAGCAGACGGGGTAACCCTGCCATGCACACTTAAATCGGGTGTTAAGTTCCATGATGGTTCAACGCTTACTTCTGCAGACGTTAAATATACGTTCGAGCGTATGTTTACTCCTGAAACTGCTGCAAAATCCACGTATATGTATACATCAATTTTAGGTGCCGACGAAATGCTTGCTGGTAAAGCAAAAGAGCTTGCTGGTTTTAAGATTCAAGATGACACGCATTTTACTTTTACGCTTAAAGCTCCATTTGCGGCATTCCCGTCTAATCTTGCTATTTCCTATTCACATATTTTCCCCAAAGATGCTTGCGAAAAAGCAGGTAAAGATTGGGGCCAGGGCACTAACCTTATTGGTACTGGTCGTTATAAACTTGTTTCAAACGACGAAACAACCGAAGTTGTACTTGCTCGCTTTGATGACCATCACGATGGAAAGCCCGCTCTGGATGAGATCCACTATAAATACTTTGACGATCTCAACACTAAGATGCTTGCGTTTAAGAATGGCGACATAGATTATTGCGACCTTGATCCTTCGTTGCTTGCACAATATCAGGCAGATGCCGATGTTAAAGATCTTATTCATTCGTATGAATCTTTAGGTGTACATTTTATTAACCTTAACCTTAAACAAGGCAAAGGCCTTGAGGATGTTCGTGTTCGTCAGGCTTTGTCGCTGGCAATTAACCGTCAAGAGCTTGTTGATACCATCGCAAGTGGCAATGCTATTGCTGCTGGTGGTTGGCTTGCTCCTCAAACACCTGGTTCGCTTAAGGATATGGGTGCGCTTGAATATAATCCTGATAAGGCAAAAGCTTTGCTTGCCGAGGCAGGTGTAACCAATCTTAAACTTACTGCAAAAGTTCGTGCTGGTTTGAGCCAAAAACAGGTTGTAGCAGTTCAGGATTATTGGTCAAAAATAGGCGTAGATCTTGATGTACAGGTAGAAGATGCTGGCGTTTGGGCTAAAGACTGGGCAGATGGAAATCTCCAAATTACGGCACTTGGTTGGTATCCGCTTTATGCCGATGGCGATAATCACCTGTATACATACTTTTACAGCACCAGTGCTGCTAAAAAATCGTCGTTCTATAACAATCATGAGGTAGACGCTCTGTTAGATAAGGCACGTACTTCTCATGATGAACAAGAGCGTGCAGATATCTACAAGCAAGTTGATACCAAGATTACTCGTGAAGATTATGCAACCATTCCTCTGTACTGGCCAAAGGGAACCTTTGTGGCTAAGCCTTATGTTAAGGGCGCAGCCGTTGGCAACCTTATTTATCATACGTTTGAATTGGATGTTGATACATCAGATCCAAACTATAATCCCCAAAGCTAAGTGAGTCTTTGGTAAGGTTTCATGCAAGGATAACGAGGAGGTGCTGCGTAAAACAGCACCTCCTTCTGTTCACGCACACGATACAATTGTTATTAAGAGGGCTTCGCTGTAAAAACATATATAGACGTGCCGAGGGCGCTTACGTTTTTTTGTTTTGAATGCTTGTG
>NZ_CFRCNA010000052.1:0-2985 GCF_986145555.1 Fannyhessea sp. | reverse complement strand
TGAAAAGGAACAGCATAGGTGTTATGGCGAAGTCCGAATAATTAACTCAAAAGGCGAAATGAAGGTAGTAAAAAGGCTAAACCCCTCTGAATAGGTCAGTGGGGAAGCCTTTTTATGTGTACACTATACCACAATTAAAGATACGCCCGTGCGCGTTTAATAATTCCGCTGTACAGAGCGTATTTGAGCCATGAGTACAGTTGACACTCTTTCTTAGATGAGGATATGGCTTTTAGTATGATTCCAATGGAAATAAATATGATTAGCTTGAGCAATGTGTAACGAATAGTGTTTTAACATATAGCAACAACCGCAAACAAATGATGTGCTTATGTTAGAGGTTGTTGTCTTGTTTTTTGTTAACGTCTTAGCGAATGTTGCAGGGGAGGTGATCGCAGATATAATTCGCGAAAAGCGGACAAAAGACAAGAAATAAAAACTACAGCAAGGCGCGCTCGCACCGCGTCTTGCTCCTTAGTTTAGCAAAGAGGGAGTGAGGCACATGAAATTCATAGACTTATCAGATCCCGTTAGCGTTTCAATCTTTTTTATAGTGTGTTTAGTGGGTTCACTAGTGGGTCGTTTAATCTATATTATTTTTATCAAGGGGAGAAATCATGGATATTAAACTCATAGGTATCTTAATTGTTATCTTTGTAGTTATAGACCTTATATATTGGTTTATTACAAAGGGAGGTCGTAAAAATGGCAACAAGTGAAGCACAAAGACGCGCAAGCGCCAAATATCGGCAAAGAAACGTAAAATGTCAAACTATTAGTTTTTATCCGCAGCATATGGAGCTGTATGAATGGTTACGTGCTCAGCCGAATAAAAATGAGTATATGCGTGCTCTTATCCAACAAGACATGCAAGCACACAATCAAAATGAGCAGCAATGAGCAGCTTTGAGCAGCAATGAGCAGCAATGAGCAACTTATATAGCGTAGTATGTAATGTGTGAAGCCGTGGGGGAAACCTTGCGGCTTTTCAATAACAGACGTACGGGGGTTACCAAACCTTTGTACGCCTTTTTATATGCAAGGGGCTTTGGTTTATAAGCTCCAAGACACAACGCCTTTTCATAGGGCATAGGTTCTATTTATAACCGTATGGCTATACCTGAAAGTGGTACAAGTCCATATGACTTTGTCAATTGTGCAAAATTAATCGAAAAAAGAAATATTAAAACTCATTCAATCTTTGAAACTGTTTCAACTAATTCGTAACTATGCTTTTTACCTGCAAAAACACTACTTGCAGAGGAAAAGAAAAACGAAGGCCGCCACTTTTTTATCGATGATTACCAGTTTGAGCGCATATGGTCGGCTCCTGATAAGTATACATGCGTTCTCAAAGGTTTTAAATGTGTGCTTACGCCTGATTTTTTGCTGTATCTGGATATGCCGCCGCCTATGCAAGTACGGGAAAAGAGGGCTCAACTGGTGTAATGTCCTTATCACAGCTCGCGCATGAAAAAGGGATTACTACAGTTATCCACAATCACCCCCACTTTGGGGATCGCGCATACGGCGGAACCTTTTCTGCTGCTGACATCAAAATCGCGTTTAGAAATTATGTGGAGACCAAAGGAGCTGTAAATACGATAAAAGCAACGGCTAAAGAAGGAACATATATTGCTGTTGTGACTAAAAATATTTATAATAAACGTGTGACTGAAGGTAAAATAGCTGCTGCAGCAGATAAAGCGAAAGCCCGGGCATGGAGGGGAAAGACGTTCAGCACTAGAAAAGCAATGTGGCAGGCTATACATACTGAGACAGCTAAAGAAATGGCTAATCTAGGTATTAATATAAGTTTTAAGCCAGCAACCAATGCAACCAAAGGCAAGCTTGTTACTCAAAAAATAGGAGAAGTTTAGGAGGGATAAATGAAATACGATATAGATTATGATTATAAGTACGAGGTCAATGAATACGGACAAAAGCTTATTCCTCGTGATGCTGTCAAGAAAGACGGTCTTATTATTTTGCCAAATGGGAGATATATGCCGCCTGATTATTACCATGACCCAAAGTCGGGGCTAGACATTATCTATGAGCCGCTTGAGCTTAATCCATACTATGAACTTATCGAGAATACGCCAGCTGGCGATGAAGACGATGATTGGGAAGAATAGCGCGTATCTAAACTTTTAACGTAATGTAATTACACTAGCCGCTCTTTGGAGCGGTTTTACTAGGAGGTAACAATGGTTGATTACGAGCAAGCGCTATCTATTGCAAAAGACCTTTTAGGGAAAGTCGACGATTATTTTGAGTACCGTGATTATTATGTTTTTTCTTATGACACTCCCGTAGAACAGATATCAAGTGCGAATCTTGTTGCGATAGAGAAAAAGACTGGGGAAGCTTATAATTACATTGCTGTAATTACAGAGCTCGGGAAAAGGCTCCGAAAAGGCAAAGTAAAATAAGAAGTCGTTCTTTTTCACCATCTGCAAGCCCCAAATTCATTAAACCGCCCGCGTGGCGGTTTTTGCGATAACCTCAAAGCTCAAGCTCGCATTAAAAAAGAGAACCAGCACAATAATTACAGGTTATATTTTGATAACATATATAAAAAGACTTAAACAGTTGCATTATTTGGGTAGAAAATAAAAGCGGTCGCCCCAAGCATCCGCCCGGGGGAACCGCTTTTATTAATTTCACTATACACTAACTAACTTTGTTTATCAAAAGTACAGATGTTTAGGCAACAAGATGATGGATATTGATTTCTAAGCTATTTCAGAGAAACAAGGAGATATCTCGATCTGATTTTAGTAATGTTATGACATTATGCTTTCCATTAAATATGAAGTTATACAGTACATTTACTTGTAAAAAAAAGAACCCCTACCGCTGCATGATATGTACCCCTTTTACTGGACAAAACCAGTGAAAGGGGTTTTGTATGAAATACGATTATGTTTTTAAACTTAATGCTGTAGAACTATATCGCTCTGGTCAGTGGATTGAGACACC
>NZ_CFRCNA010000051.1:0-3111 GCF_986145555.1 Fannyhessea sp. | reverse complement strand
GTGCCAATATTTGTTTTCGTTTGTAGTAGCAAGATGGTAAAAGATGGCAAGATAAAGGCTGGAAAGCAGCGGTATAGATGTCTTGAGTGTGGAAGCTCGCAATCACGATACATATGGAAACGCTGAAGTGTGGTCAGAACTACATCACAACGATCCTTATCCTTATACAACAGAATAACTCATTTACACACTTTTTGTCCTATAGCTCTAAGTTCATGAGTTTGTGGTCAAAAGATTCTAGTGCCAACTCCTAAAGAATGGTATCTAGGCAATTGAAGCCTTTATCACTAAATAAAATTTTTTCTAGACGTCTTTATACAAATGATATAAAATAATTATAATTTATTCACAATAGACAAGATTTGAAACTTGTCCGACGAAGGGAGGCTTATTATGAGTCGCACTACCCGCCTTGGTTTTTTTCTTGCTTTTGTATTGTTAATGTGTATATTCATCCCTACGGTTTCAGTTAATGCTTTAAATATTCCTGAAAATGAATTGATCGATAAAATTGTAAGTACAAATCCGTGTACTTCAAAACAGATGGTTATTGACTCTGCTGATGAAATGGCGCATAGGACAGGCAAAACAAGACAAGAAATATTACAGCAAATTGTAAAAGAAATAGACCAAAATGCCGCTTTGCGTAAGCAAACACTTGCCGAGATTGGTGTAACAGACACAAATACAAAAAGTAGTAATAGTTATCAGTTAACTCGCTCGTATTACAAAGGCGACATGTTTCTTACACCTGCTGCAACAGCAGGTGTACAACATGGACATATTGGAATATACGGTGATAAAGACTGGATTGTGGAAGCTGAAGGCCCTTTTAAATTGAGTAGATGGGAATGGCACTATAATATCTTTGTACCAAAAGGAACCATTCTTATGGAAACTACTTGCACACAAGCACAACAAGATGCTGCAGCAGACTACGCTTATAACAATCTAGTTGGCTATCCATACAACCCCGTCTTTTGGGATAATAAAGAATCAAACCCAAAAGCTTTAAATTGCTCGCAGCTTGTGTGGTTGGCATATAAAAAAGCTGCTGGAGTAGATCTTGACGGCAATGGGGGCGATGGTGTGTATCCCTATGATATTAGAGACTCTGATTATACAACTCAGAATTGGGTTATTGAATAACAACTATGCTTCTAGTTTTTAGGATGAATATAGGCTCCCCAAATGTCATATAGTACAGATTTCTTGAGTAAGGAATACTATGAAAGTGAAACGACGCGCTTTAGTTAGCATTATATGTGTAATTGTATGCATAGTATCACTCATACTTTTTTATTTTTTTAAGCCAGCTCATACTATGAACTCAAAAGACTTCACATCTGAAAATCAAGTGCTTGCTGTGCAATTAAGTAGCCAACCTACGTATAGTTATTTCGATTTAACCCCGCAAACGGGGTATATGGTACTTGCAAGCCCATCGGGTGCTATCCGTGCATTTCGTTCGGGGAAGATGCTTTCTGCAGATCCCATATGGACAACAACAGGCATATTTTATGGCGGTGAAGATTCTGACTTCTTCACCAATGATAATGGGACAAAAGTTCTTGCGCGTGACATAAAACCACAAACGGAATATGCACGTTATCCTCGAGATAATGGCAAAGGATTTATGGCATTCTATGGTGTTGGAGGTACTTCTGAAGGTTACAAACAGCCCGTTCTTATAGGAGATGCAGATAAAACTGAAAGTGTAGATGTACGCGGTGGCTACATGAGCATGGGAGCATGTGGAGATACGCTTTACGCCATGGCTCAAACAAACCATGCACCCAATCTTCTTGACCAAGCAAAAGCGGTATATCAAAAGCACACTGGTGTATCAGATGAAGCACTTGCAAAGATAGAGCATTTCGATGTTTTAGTTCAGGTATATCCTGCAAACGATCCGCAAAACCCTCAAGTGCTTGAGAGCATTCCTTACGATAGCAGTATCAAGCATGCGCACAAAATGTATCAGCGTTACAACGATAATATTTATCTCTTGAGTTTTTCTGAGCAGCAAAATGAAGGGCATGCTGTTTTAGAAGAATGGAATCTAAAAGAGCATACGCATCGTATGATCGATGTAGTAAATTCCGATGGGAGCGTTATTGACATGAACGCTCATGACGCGGGAGGAGAAAAAGGTGTCTTGCTTGGGAGCAAGTTGTACTTCGTTACAAGGACGGGTAAGGTGTTTTCAGTTGACATAACAACAGGAAAAGCTGAACACCTCTATACGTTCGAGATACTGCCTCACAAAGGAAGATACCCTCTCTTTGATGTAACGCCTTATGCTGTATACCGTCTTGACGATGGAGAGAATGACGACTCTACTCTTGACTTTACGCGCTATGTATTTAAAACTGGTAAATATGAGCACCTATTTAACGTAGATAGCTTAGCAGAGTATCGAAAAGATAATGCACGCATTACTGGTATTGCCGTCAATCCAAAGTGGGAAAAGAGTATTGAGAAGTAATTTGCCTGGTGCCAAGTATGTGCGGGTAAGTTCTGGAGGGCTTCTAATTTGAAATAGGCTATATTCCACTAACCGTCACTACACAGGTGCTGCAATTATGAAATAATCACCGTACAACATGCATACGGCTGTACGAATAGAAAAGAAAACTGTTCTAACAAAAATCCTCCCCATTGCTGGGGAGGATTTACGTTAGCTATGCTTTACGAAAAATCAAGTTCCACCTTAGTGGCGCATACGTTTTCCAAATACAATGGAAGTTCCACCAAGTACAACACCGAACATAGGAAGAAGAGTTGCAAGTACGTCAGAAGTCTTAGGAGTCTTCTTTGCTTGGGCTTTTTCCTTACTCATAGAAGTATTGTCATGAGAAGCATCGCCAGAGGTTGTGCCATCACCCGAATTATCAGACTCGGGAGCTTCAGGCTTGTTTTCGGGCTTGCTATTAAGCTTGGAATCTTCTGCAACTTTAAGCAATGCACGAGCTCCCTCAATAGTTTTAGCTTTACGGATTTGTTTGGCAGTAAAGCTCAAGCCTTCTTTTTCTGCTTTTTGAGCTACGCCTTCGATGGCAGATTTCTCTGCTTCTTTAAGCAAATTGCTTGCACCATCAAGCGTTTTAG
>NZ_CFRCNA010000050.1:0-3441 GCF_986145555.1 Fannyhessea sp. | reverse complement strand
TATCTTCTTGCCATGCTTGTTCGTGATTTGCAACCTATTTTGGTATTTACTTGCGATGAAGTTCTTGAGCATATGCCCCAATCGCTTCGCGAAGGAAAGACCTTTGCAGCACTTCTTTCGTGGTTTAGCGCTCCTGTTGACGAAAAACATATGGCAACATATCTTCCTGCATATAAAGTACTTGTTCAAATCCGTAACTCATTTACCAAGGCATACGAACGTGCGCGTGAGGATACATCGTTTGAGGAAAACACCACGCAAGCAACACTTGCTCGTATTTCGCTTACGCTGGATATGAAAAAAGCTCTTGAAGTGGTACCTCATCTTGATATTGCAGAGGCTTTGGTGTGTTCTACCGTTGAGCTTTCTGATGGCAAGGATTTGAGCTGTAGTGTTGTTCAGGCAACAGGCACAAAATGTCCGCGTTGTTGGAATTGGAGACATCTTGAATCTGATGACTTGTGTTCTCGTTGTAGCAAAGTTATGGGTAACTTATAACGATTTGTACAACGTGCAATTTTTAAGGTAATTTGTAAAAATATATGCGCTCAATTTGTACGTTCAAGTTGAGCGCAGCGTGCATTTTGTGATAAAGAAAGGATTCGTGTATGACAAAACAGAGCTCAAAACAACAGGGTTTGAGTTTGCCTTGTTTGATAACTCTGTTTATATGTTTTGCTGTGTTGGTCAGTATTGATCAGTTGAGTAAATGTATCGTAAGAGATCAGTTACCTCTTTTTGCGAAGCGTCCTTTCCTAGAAGGAATTATCGAGTTCTATCACGTAGAAAATAGTGGCGCCGCCTTTAGTTTTGCCGAAGGCGCGCGTCCGTTTTTTGTTATATGTGCGCTTGTTGCGCTGATTGCTATTTTTTACTATCTTATACGTAAATGCACCAATCTTTTTCTTGGGTGTACGTTAATGCTTATCGCTTCGGGTGCTTTAGGTAATTTACTAGATAGACTCATATTTCATACCGTATGCGATTTTTTTGCAACACAGTTTATTTCGTTTCCTATTTTTAATATTGCTGACATATATGTAACGCTTGGTGCATGTGGGTTCTTTGTTTATTCTTATGTTGTCTCTCGAAATCAGGCGCGCGATGAGTGAAACGCATATTCAACTTTTAGTTACACCTCAATACGATCGCATGCGGCTTGATACTTTTTTGTCAACGTGTTCAGAATTAGGCGCACGTAATGCGTGTGCGCACCTTATTGAACAGGGAAAAGTTGAAATTAATGATACGCTTGCTTTGTCTAAATCCGAGCGTGTTCGTATGGGCGATCGTATCTGTGTTGCTCAACAAGTAGAAAATACTTTGTCATCTCATATTATGCCTAATGCTTCTATTCCTTTGGATATTCGTTATGAGGATGACTATTTGTTAGTTATTTCAAAGCAAACGGGTTTGGTATGTCATCCTTCTCCTGGTCACGTTGATGACACACTCTCTAATGCCTTAGTAGCGCATTGTGGATACGAGCATTTAGGATTGTTGCAAGGAGACGATCGTCCAGGCATTGTTCATCGTCTTGATATGGATACAACTGGTTTAATGGTTGCTGCAAAAGACAACACCACCCAGCAAGCACTTCAAGATTTAATCCGTTTGCGTGTCTTTGATCGTCGCTATATTGTGCTGGTGCAAGGTTATGTTACGCCTGATGAAGGTACTATCACAACTGGTATTGCGCGTTCCAAAAAAAATCGCCTTAAAATGTGCATAAGCAAAGATCCTGCGTCACGCGAAGCTATTACAACGTTTAAAACGCTTGAACGATTTGAAGCAGGCTCAAAAGACGATGGTTATTCGCTGCTTGAGTGCCATCTTTATACAGGTAGAACGCATCAAATTCGCGTACATATGCGCTACGTTGGTCATAGTGTTGTGGGAGATCCGCTCTATGGAAGAAAAGGCGATGCACTTAATCAGGGATTACAACGGCAATTTTTGCATTCGTGGCGCATGTCATTTGATCATCCTATAACGCATGAACATCTCCAATTTTGCGATACGCTTCCGTCCGATTTATCCGAGGTTTTAGCGCGGCTTCAACCTCAATCAATGGGTAGAACTGCAGACGGCGAGCGCATATGCGCTGAGCTCAAACTTTAAGTAGCTTTTGTATCTCTTTCAGATTTAGTTTTTCCTTCTTTTGCAATTATTTTAAAGACTCGTAACTTTTGTCTTTTTGAGATGTATAGCTCATTATTTACGCTACTATAGATGTACAAACTCATTCGGTCATGTGATCCATTACCTATGGGTCTACATAAGGATTTGGGAGTTACCTTTTATGAATTTAACTGCGCTTGGAATAACGCCTATCGTTATTTTTAACGGTGTTGTATGGTTCTTCTTTACGTTCGCTTATTTTTATCAGATCGTGTACTTAATTCGCGTTATGTTCAAAGGCGATGTTGTTTTGCCTCAAGCAAAAAAGCACCATCGATATGCATTTGTAATTCCTGCCCATAATGAGGAGTCTGTTGTTGGTAATCTAGTTACCTCGATTCTTTCTCAAAAATATGAAGGCACTATTGATTGCTATGTAATTGCAGATGCTTGCACCGATAAAACGTTTGAACGTGCGCAAGCTGCAGGCGCTATTACCTGGGCACGTAATGACCTTGTTCGTAAGGGGAAAAGTTGGGTGCTCGATTATGCATTTAACCGAATTTTAGACGAAAAACCTGATGCGTATGATGCATTCTTTATTATGGATGCCGATAATATTTTGTCGCCTAATTACGTTGAGATTATGAACCAGGCTTTTGATGCGGGTTATCTTGTATGTACCAGTTATAGGAATTCTAAGAATTTTGATTCAAGCTGGATTAGCTCGGCATATGCACTTTGGTTTTTGCGCGAAGCTAAGTTTTTAAATAATGCTCGTATGATGCTTGGAACAAGTTGCGCAATTTCGGGCTCGGGTTGGATGGTTGCAGTTCCCATTATTCGTGGTATGCATGGTTGGCGTTTTCATACGCTTACCGAAGACATTCAATTTTCTACCTTTTGTTGTGCTCACGATATTCAAATTGGGTATGCGCCTGCAGAGTTTTTTGACGAGCAACCTATCACGTTTAAAGCGTCATGGACACAACGTATGCGTTGGACAAAGGGTTTTTATCAGGTATTTTTCTCGTATTTCAAGAATTTAGTACACGGTATTTCGCATAAACGTTTTTCTTCGTATGACATGCTTATGACTGTGGCACCAGGAATGATACTTACGCTTCTCTCGTTTTTTGTGAATGCGGCTTATCTTATTGTTGGAGTCTTAAGTCATGGTTTTATAGCAACAACTGCTGAACTCGCTATGTGTATAGCTTCACTTTTTGTTACATTTTTATCAATGTATATAACGTTTTTTGTCTTGGGAGTTATTACAACTATTTCTGAGAGAAAACACATTCATTCACATAAGAAATG
>NZ_CFRCNA010000049.1:0-3939 GCF_986145555.1 Fannyhessea sp. | reverse complement strand
TTTTTCTTTACTGCAAGCCGCGTCAGATACCTATCAGTGGAATCTTGATTTGGGTAACATTGCGCTTTTATGGCGCGAAGGTTGCATTATTCGTGCGGTATTTCTTGAGCGTATTAAGCGCGCTTATGATGAGGGTAAGGTTGTTAACCTTATGCTGACCGATGAGTTTAAAGACGAAATAAAATCCTCTGTTGCAGCGTGGAGACGTGTAGTGATTGCAGGTATTGGTGCAGGATTGTATGTTCCTACCATTGCAAATTCGCTGCTTTATTTTGATGGCTACACCTCGGAAAAGCTTCCGGCAAATCTTTGCCAAGCTCAGCGCGATTGGTTTGGCGCTCATACATTTAAGCGTGTTGATAAGCCGCGTAGTGAGTCGTTCCATCACGTTTGGGAGCAGATGTAAGCTTTATTACAATAAGCAGAAATGGTTTTGGTGCGTTAATGCGGTAATTTGATGTATGAAAATCAAAATGAATCTTATAGGATGAAAGAGCAGCTCAGTGTACTTTTCAAGTGATTATATACAGTTAAAGATAGACGCTCAAGATTGGCAGGACTCATTAAGGCTTGCTGCTGTCCCCTTATTAAAACATGGTGATATTGATAAGGCATATATCGACCACATGATAGATGCTGTTAAAACTTTAGGGCCATATATAGTGATTGCGCCAGGTCTTGCCCTAGGTCATGCTCGGCCTGATAAGAGTGTGCACAATACAGCAATTGCTATTGCAACGTTGGATCATCCAGTTAATTTTGGGAGTTCTGCAAACGATCCAGTTGACATTATTGTTGTACTGGCAGCAAAAGACAACAATTCTCATATAGCACTGTTGCAAAAAATTGTTGCGTTGCTTAATCAAGAGCATGGCTTTGAGCTTATAAGAGGAGCTCAAACGCAAACAGATAAAGAAAAAATTGCTCAATTATTAAACGAGTAAGGCAGGTGTGAAGCATGGATACTTTAAACATAGTTGTGTATCAATTGCTTACAAACCAAGTTATCTTCATGGGTCTTATTGCGATAATTGGTTTGCTATTACAAAAGAAGAAAATGCCTCAGGTTATAGACGGTGTAGTTAAAACAGTTGTAGGCTTGTTAGTATTATCTAGCGGTGCGGGGATTATTTTTACTTCACTTTCTGAAGTTGTAAGTGCACTTAACAAGAGCTTGGGTGTCTCTGGAACTCTTCCTATTAACGATGCGGCAGGTGCAATGGTTTTAACAATGGAAGGTTTTAGCCGTAATGCCGTGTTAATATTTCTCTTTGCTTTTCTCTTGCACCTGGTAATCGTGAGATTATTGCCTAATAAAGATTTTAAAAATGTTTATCTGACGGCACATCTTGCTTTGTATCATGCATGCTTTATGGCTGTGTGTCTTCCAGTGGTATTAGCAACTGAAAACACGTTTATAATTGTTGCGGTTGGAAGCATTATCAATGCTATTTATTATGCTATTTCTCCGGCTATAACCAGAAAACTTGCCAGAGAGTGGACAAAAGATGTAATTACATTAGGTTTTATGGATCAAGTTGGATCGCTGATTGCCCATTTTGTTGGGCGCTGGGTTGGTTCGAGCAATCCTGATGAAGACGCTGATAAGCTTAAACTTCCTGTTTGGGCATCAATGTTTCGTGATAATACCGTTGTACTGTTCTTTTTGATGCCGATTATTTTTGTGGGTATGGGTTTGGCAGTTGGCCAAGAAGGAATTCAAGCGCTTGCAGGTACGGGTCCTGAAGCTACCAATTGGATTTTGTGGCTAATTATAAAGGCTTGGACATTTTCTGCTGGTATAGTCATACTTTTACAAGGTGTTCGTATGTTTGTTGGCTCTATCATACCTGCGTTTAAAGGAATTTCTGATAAGTTTTTGCCTGGAGCAGTACCCGCATTAGATGCGCCTACCTTTTATCCGTATTCTCCAATGGGTGGTATGTTTGGATTTTTGGGCTCTTCAATCGGTGCAATTATGGTTTGCCTTCTTACAATTATTGCCCATGCCCCAATTATTGTTTTTCCTTCGCCGATCATTATGTATTTTGACGGTAATGTAATGGGTGTATTTGGAAATAAAGCAGGAGGGTGGAAAGGTGCTATAGCTGCTGGTTTTATTACAGGTGCTATAACTTCTGCAGCTGCAATTCTGTTTTATCCGCTTACGGGTGTTATGTTTGGTTCGGGCGTAACCTGGTCAAATATTGACTACGCTTTGGTTTGGATGCCACTTATGTATATTTTTAAGTTCTTACGCATGGTATTCATGGGTGCATAATGTCCAGAAACTTAATGTGTAAGTTATTCGGCTGTATTGCAATTTTTCGGCCTTACGTTCATAACAATGGGTAGTTGATTTACAAGTGTTTTGCCAGGAGGTTTAAAGTGAAAATTTTTGCGGTATGTGGCTTTGGTGTGGGTTCAAGCGTAATTGCAAAAATGAATATTGAACAAATCATTGCTAATCGTAATTTAAATGATATAGAAGTTGATACGGTAGATCTTGGCAGTGTTCAAGGTGTTGATGCTGATCTGTTTGTAACCACACATGAAATGTATGAGAATTTTCCTGATGAATTAAAGCCTAAGACGGTGGCGGTTGATAATTTTGTTGAAATTAACAGCCTCGAGGAAGTCCTTTTGCCTTATTTGTGCAAATAAAGATAAGCTCAGATAAGTGCCTGTCTAGCAAAGCTTTTTTGTTAGATAGGCACTTTCTGTTTTAGAGATTGCGTACACTTTTACAGTTAAGTAAAAAAAGGTATGCACATCTAATTTAGGCTCAGATAAATAGAGAGGTTATAAGCGAGTATGCTCATCTATGTGCTCGTCATTAATGCCGCTGCCTATATTCACCTGAATAACTTCGATGCCCGATTTTTCAATATCAGCAATAGATTGTGCGTCCGCAAACTCATCGGTTACGAGCACATCTATGGTTTTTGAAGCTGCTACAAAAAAGTTTGAATCACGGAATATTTTTCGATGGTCGGCAACAACAATAACTTTTCCTTTGGTGTGCTCAATCATTAAACGATTAACGTTAGTTTCACCTGCGTTGCTGGTAGTTATACCGTTTTTTAAGCTTAGCCCCGAGCAGCCAATAATGGCAACATCGGCAATCACTCGTTTTACAGCGGTTTCGGCAACTTCTCCCGTCAGAGCCTCTTTTGGCAGACGAAGCTCTCCGCCTGTGATAATAACGGTTGACGCTGGGTTAAGTGAGTCTTTGTGAATTTGTTCGTGGATACGTAGATTGTTAGTTACCACGTTCACTCTTTTTGTTTGCAAATAGTCAAGCGCATAGAGGGCAGTCGAACTGGTGTTAATAAAAACCGTGTCTTTGTTGCGCACAAAGTTTGCCGCCATTTTGCCTATAGAGATTTTTATCTTCTCGATGCTGGTGTTTGTTGGTTTGGCGTCTTTAAAGCGATAGTGCTCACTCAACGTAGCATAGCCGTGTTTGTGAACCAACACGCCCATTTTTTCGAGCGCCACCAAGTCGCGACGCATGGTCATGGGGGAAACACAACAATGTGCGGCAAGCGCGCTTACCGAAATTGTATGGTCAGGTGCTTGGTGAAGTGTTTCTTCTATAACAGCGCGCCGCGCGTTAATGAGTTTAGAGGAGTTTTTCATGAGCATCACCATCCTTACGTCTACGTGTATTGCTGTGCTAACTATGGTTTTTTAGATGTAATTTATTTTGTAGTGGTTAAACGTTCAAGACCTGCGTTTGAGCGATTTATAACTTATATTATGAGCGAAAAACATTCGTAAACAACAAATAATGTGAATAAAAACATCATATAAGAGTTAAACAATCATAAAAACACATTGTCTGCATATTTAAACGTTCATATAATTAAGCTAATTTCATCAAGAGAAAGGAATGCATATGAGTGCTATCGATGAGATTACGAGAGATTCGTGGCT
>NZ_CFRCNA010000048.1:0-4201 GCF_986145555.1 Fannyhessea sp. | reverse complement strand
ATTTGGGTAGAAAATAAAAGCGGTCGCCCCAAGCATCCGCCCGGGGGAACCGCTTTTATTAATTTCACTATACACTAACTAATTTTGTTTATCAAAAGTACATCTGAATGTCTTTTTGAAAAAGCGTGATATAGGTGTTAAAACCATAAACGCACGCACGACGGCTATTGCTAATAGGAAGCATTTTTCAATAATCTTAAACTCCGCGATAGACAATGATTACTTACAGGTAAGATGCTGAAGTTGATTACAGTGAAAACCTAGAGAAAATTACGGCATACGACAAGTTGAGAATAGCGACTATTCAAAAGAGAACTTCAAAAAGCGTGGTAATGAGTGGCGCGACCTATTTGTACATGACACGCTTACAAAAAATGGGTTTCAAGTTTATGCCCAAGGTTGCTCAGATATACCTACGTATAAACTGGCAACTCTGTGAGGTAAAAGCACGATACACGCGCGCAACTTTAATCCTGGCTCCATGCGATGTGCCGAAAATGCAGTATAAAGTGCAATGGGTAGTGTTTATCGATAGAACAGGGAATGTAAGAAGATTGATATGCATAGGAGGCAGCTCCTCCATTAGCGGAGCAGCGTACCTCCTATACAAGTAAAATATACCATAAGAAAGAGAATACATGCAAAAAAGAACCCGCCCAGCTTGCCTCCCACGAATGGCAGGTCTCTGACGGGCTATGTACATTATACCACGATTTACCTCGGCGCCTAAAGATACGCCCGTGCGCCTTTTTGAAAAGGAACAGCATAGGTGTTATGGCGAAGTCCGAATAATTAACTCAAAAGGCGAGATGAAAATAATAAAAAGGCTAAACCCCTCTGAATAGGTCAGTGGGGAAGCCTCTTTATGCTTAAACTATAACAAAATTTGACTCGCTTATCAAAGTTACGCCCGTGCGCCTTTAATTTTCACGCTGCACTGAGCATGCTGGCCTTCGGTACAATTGATACTCGTTATTGGATTCAGGATTTAGTGCTATTTAAGTTGTTTGATTTTTGACTATTGCCTGAACTTGTAAATAGCGGATTAAACAGCTGCGAAAAGTCCGCCGCCGATAACCCGCTATTTACACTATAGCACCAAGAAGAACCACATGCAGGGCTAGTAGTTACTCGTGATGTTATATGAAGAAAAATAAAAGAGACTACGACAGGGTAACCCCCGAAGCAGCCTCTTTTATTGCATCCAATATAGCAAAAATTAATGTGTTTATAAAGCAAGGTATCAAGTGCGTCTTTCAAGTTGATAAAGAAATAGTTTAGAAAACTAGAAGTCAAGCGCCTCAAAACGTTATTGGTAAAGCAGGTTTGGATAGTGCTATTGAATTGAAATATACACAATAACAAGCATTTGAGTAGAAGCATCAAAATACCTTAAGCTTTGCGCGTAATAAAAAACGAGCAAAAGGATGAATGGTTCGCCGATTGCGCGCTCCATATACTACACCACAATTAAGAGTAACAAGGTTAATGGAGACTCTACAAAAAATAGAGGCAGCCTCCTCAGGCAGCTGCCCGAAGATACTGCCTCTATCTCTTCTCACTATACACTAACTTCATTCGCTTATCAAAGGTACTCGTCTGGGCGCCTTTTAATAATTCCGCTGTATAGAGTGTATTTGAGCCATCAGTACAACTGACACTCTTTCTTACATGATAGACATGGCTTTTAGCATGATTGCAATGGAAATAATTATAACTACCTCTAATATGTAACGAAGGATACAATAATATACAGCAACAACCACAAATGAACTAAAATGATTAAATTGAACGAATCAGAGGTTGTTGCTTTTGTCGTTGATGTCCTAAAGCAAGTTATAGCAGGGCTAATACTATACTTACTTCTTGAAAGACACGACAAAGACTAAAAAAAGATTACAATGCGTGGTGCTGCGCGCCTTATAATCCATCTTACAAGATTAAGGAGTTGATAGAATGGATTACATAGAGTTTTTATTTAGTTTTATACGGCAAGTTATCGCTAGTATGATTGGTATATATATCGCGTATGTAATCATCAAGAAATGGGAGAAACATCATGGCAACTCAAGCACGCCTAAGGGCAAATAAACGCTATGAACAACAATCAGTAAAGCGTATATCAGTTCCTTTTTATCCAAAAGATAAAGAGTTATATGAGTATGCTTGTAGTTTTGATAACAAAGCAGGTTATATTCGCGACCTTATCGAAAAAGATATGCAAGCAAAGCATGAACAACATGAAGCATAAAATAACAAATACTGTATTATCACATCTGATAATACAGTATTTAGAAAGGAGAGAAAAAGAAAAAGACTCAAAGCCCGCTAGCAAAGAGTCTTAAAATAAAAAGTCTTGCAAGGGGTTAGAGCGTCTAGCCTCTTGCGGGCTATTCATAGCATAGCACATGTATAAAAATAAAGTAGAGGAGAAAATCATGGATATTAAACTCATAGGTATCTTAATTGTTATCTTTGTAGTTATAGACCTTATATATTGGTTTATTACAAAGGGAGGTCATAAAAATGGCAACAAGTGAAGCACAGAAGCGCGCAAACGCTAGCTATAAAAGACGGAACACTAAAACAAAGCAGATAGTATTCTTTCCCGATGACATGGGTCTGTTTGAGTGGGTATGTATGCAACCAAAACAAAACGCCTATCTAAAAGACCTCATCAGAAAAGACATGCAAGCTCACAATCAAAATGAGCAGCTTTGAGCAGACGTGAGCAGCTTTGAGCAGCGTATATAGCGTAGTATGTAATGTGTGAAGCCGTGGGGGAAACCTTGCGGCTTTTCCAATAACAGACGTACGGGGGTTGCCAAACCTATGTACGCCTTTTTATATACAAGGGTCTTTGATTATAAGTCTAAATTTAGCGCGGGTGGGGCTGGCCATAAGTTCCATCTTCGGTGTGATTGCATAATCGTTCCAGGAACAAAGAAAACAACTATCGAAGGATATGATCCTGATGAGATGTATGCACGTTGGTGTAAGTGCGCTGAAACGATTGGCCTTGAGCCTATTTGGGAGAATCGATATGCAATTATCTCTGAATGTGAGACAAGAGATTTTAAGTGGCTAAATAGCAGGACTCCGTCTGAAATAACCTACGCAACACCGAAAATCAAGCATTCAGTAACAATAGATAATCCGTGGGAAGATAGGACGGCTCATAGGCTTGCGGCTGTAGGCATTGAATCACAGTTTCAGGTTGATTATGACTGGGCTATAACGAACGGTATAAAGTGTAAAGTCGGACTACCCGATTTTGAAAACGGCGATGAAATAAAGACTCCTAGAGACTCTGAAAACGCCTTTGGAGCTGTAAAAAATTATGTTTTAAAGACTAATAAAAGAAAAAAAGGAGTTATAAGGATGGTGATAGATAACTCTGAATCTAAGTTTAGTTATGCAGATCTTACTAAAGCAATACAAGACGTTACGAATGAATTCGGTGCAAATTACACGATTGCTTGTTTTACAAAGACAGGGGAGCTAGTTAATGTGTACAAATAAAAGAGCGAGTGCAAATTCGCGCAGTTGTACGCGGGCTGCTCGCCCTTCTTTCGATTATATCATATTTTGTCGATAAGGAGAACAATTTACATAGGTATTAAAAAGACCCTGGTTCCCTATCCAGAGCGCCAAGGTCTTTTTGTTAAACCAACTATACCACACACCCGACTCGTACAAGGGTAGTACATCGGTCTCCAAAACCGAAAATTAATGTTCGAATCGTTAGTCGGGTGCCAAAGCATTAGTACTTGAAGGAAGTACGTTAAAAAATGCCAATTAAAAAACTCGCTTAATCCATATTAAATAGAATAAGCGAGTTTTCTTAACTCAATTATACCCAATTTTGTTGATTTAAGCCACTGAAAAGTGGTTTTTTCATATTTCATACACGCAACCGTTGCGGAAAAGCGGTACCTACCTCGTAGCAAGGGTAATGCTACTCGCAAACGTCCGAGCGGACGGAACCTGTTGAAAGGAAAGAAATGGATTTGAAGGAACCTGTAACCACTCAAGAGCAGCTCGACAAGATTGTGAAAGGCAGGCTTGAAAGAGAGCGTAAAGACCTTCGCAGAAGTTGTGGTGATGTTCGGCAAAAATCTTTCTTATCCCAGGTTCAAATCTCGGTCTCGCCTCTATTGAATAACTGTAGGTGGATCGTCCAAACGGCGCTCTTTTTTGT
>NZ_CFRCNA010000047.1:0-4390 GCF_986145555.1 Fannyhessea sp. | reverse complement strand
CTTTATATGCAGGAAGATATGTTGCCATATGTTTTTCGTCAACAGGAGCACTAAACCAAGAAAGAAGTGCCGCAAAGGACTTTCCCTCGCGAAGCGATTGGGGCATGTGCTCAAGAACTTCATCGCAGGTAAATACCAAAATAGGCTGCAAATCACGAACAAGCATGGCAAGAAGATATGACCAGGTTGTAAGCGCACTTCTGCGCTCAAGACCAGTAGTTGCACCACAATACACACGATCTTTGGTAGCGTTGAGATAGCCTTGAGACAACTCAGTGACTACGTAATCATAAAGCGTACGATACACCTGATTAAACTTATAATCTTGATACGCTTGGGTAACTTGATTGTGAACTTCGCACATACGCGTGAGCACGCATTTATCATAATCACAAAGATCATCAAATGCCAAGCCATCAGTTGCAAGATCAAACTGATCCTCAAGCTCACCTAACAAGAATCTAAAGGTATTGCGGAAATGACGATAAGCATTGCCAACATGGCTTAATATCTCTTCGTCGCACGACACATCAACAGAAGTATCAACAGAGGCAACCCACAAACGAATGATATCAGCACCTTGCGTAGCACACACTTTGTTTGGATCAATAACATTACCCAAGCTCTTAGACATCTTTCTGCCCTGTCCGTCTAAGGTAAAGCCTTGAGAAACAACCGATTTATAAGGAGCTATTCCATAAGCGCCAACAGAAGTCATAAGTGAACTCATAAACCAACCACGGTGCTGATCTGAGCCCTCCAAATACATATCTGCTGGGAATTGCAGCTCTGGGCGATGTTTACACACGGCCGTATGAGAAACTCCTGAATCCCACCATACGTCCAAAATGTCTTTATTCGCTTGAAGGTTGTGAGATCCACACGCAGAACATACGCACGCATCACCTAAGTAGTCTTGCGGCTCTTGCGTAAACCAAGCATCTGAACCACAGTTTTTAAAGAGTTCGATTGTTTTATCAAGCGTAGCGTCATTAAGTACAAGCTCACCACAATCCTTGCAGGTAAATGCAGGAATTGGAACACCCCAGTTGCGCTGACGAGAAATGCACCAATCGGGTCGACCTTCAACCATGGTACCAATACGACGAGCGGCATGAGCAGGATAAAAGGTAACATGGGAAAGTTCTTGAGTTGCTTGGTTGCGTAAGTTAGTTTGGTCCATTGAAACAAACCACTGATCAGTTGCCCTAAAGATAACGGGCTTTTTACAACGCCAACAGTGAGGATACGAGTGTGATATATCTTCATGAAGGATAAGGGTATGACGTTTAGTAAGCCACTCAATAACACAAGGATTAGCATCGTTTACATTCATGCCCGAGAACGGTCCTCCCGTACCCAAGCCATCTCCTTCATAAAAGCAGCCGTTATCATCCACTGGCATAACAACAGGCACACCGAACTTACAACCTGCAATATAGTCGTCCACACCGTGTCCAGGAGCCGAGTGAACAACACCGGTACCATCATCAAGGGTTACATAGTCTGCGTAAATAAATACACCAGTTTCACCCTGCTCGCCAAAAATTGGCAAAAGATAGGTATTACCCTGCAATTGAGTACCCGTTGCTCGCCAGGTATTTCCTTGGGCATCGCGTGCTAACTCATAGGAATCATAACCAAATTTTTCGCAACATTTTTTGACAAGAGCCTCAGCCATAAGCTCACAACGACCGTCAACCAAAACACCAACATAGGTAGCTTCCGGATGCAAGATAACACAGTCATCTGCTGGAAGCGTCCACGGAGTGGTTGTCCAGATGTCTACCCATAGATTATCGGCATAAGCTTCAAGACCTGCCGGAACGCTCGTCATTGCAAAACGAACAAAGATAGCAGGTGAAATCTCATCACCATATTCAATTTCGGCTTCTGACAATGCGGTGTGACAATACATACACCAGTGAACAGGCTTTCTACCGCGATAAATTGAACCTTTGTCGTAGATTTTTTTGAAAATCTCAATATCGGTGGCGTCGTAGTCGTGCGTATAGGTTAAATAAGGATCATTCCACTTTGCCAAAACGCCCAAACGCTTAAATCCCTGACGCTGGGTATCAACTTGTTCAACAGCCATTTTACGACAAAGCTCACGAATTTTAGCAGTTGAGAGTTGGTTAAACTTTTGCGTTCCAAGCATTTGTTCAACTTTATGCTCAATAGGTTGACCGTGGCAATCCCAACCAGGAATAAACGGCGTTTGATATCCGCGCATCGACCAGTAACGATTGATAATATCCTTTGAGATTTTATTAAGTGCATGACCCAAATGAATAGGACCATTTGCATAGGGAGGTCCATCATGAAGCACAAACTTATCATGACCTTCATTTTGAGCCTGCAAAAGCTCGTATACATGATTTTCTTCCCACATTTTAAGACGTTTGGGCTCGTTTTGTGCAAGGCCCGCACGCATAGCAAAAGAGGTCTTTGGTAAATTCATAGAGCTTTTATATTCGTTAGCCACGTGAAAATCCTTTCATGTCGTATCGAACGTTTTAACCGTACACACGGCATAAAAAAACGCCCGTCCCTCCTTGCTGGGACGAAGCGTAGATAACACGCACTACAAGCGTTATAAGCACTTCGATTAAACCACCCAGCGAGCAGAAATCTTACTCCGCTTTACTCGCCTGACATGTATCGTCTGTCATGTACGGTGGCATCTACTAAAAACTTTAAACTTGATATGCGTTTAAAGTTTTGTTTGAACCACAGCTCAAAGGTGATATCTTATTGCGTTGCCTATAACATTCCAGCTACCGTTACTCTCTATAAGGCAAGTGAGCAAAAGACGCGTCCTTATCATCGCCTTATGTACATGATAGCATGTACGCCAACATAAAGAAGATAAAAGTTATAACGTAATCTAAAGTTTATAAATCTTTATCAGAATCCATATGCTTATACACGCGAATGTCCGCCCCGTACAGAAGATGTTTATGAATATAACCCGTAACTGTATCAGGCGTAAGATACCTGAGCGAGCGTTGATGCTGCACGCGTTCGCGCAGGTAACTTGATGAAATTGAGAGCGCGGGAACTTCTAGATAGCGTACGTTTAAGTGAAGATTTGATGCTTCTATGCGACGCTGCGCGCTGCGTAGATCGTAACCAGGACGCGTTGCGGCAACAAAGTGACATGATGAAGAAATTTTATGCGCATCATGCCAATAAATAATATTTGCAATAGCATCTGCACCTGTAATGAAAAAGAATTCTACATTATCAGGGTAATAAGCGCGAAGCAAACGCATCGTATCGGCGGTATAGGTAATACCTGCACGATTGATCTCAAAACGAGAAACCAAAAAATGAGGATTATCAGCAGTGGCAAGGATTGCCATGGCATAGCGATCTTCTGCAGTTGCAACATGACGGTTTTGCTTAAACGCAGGAGACCCACAAGGCATAAAAAGGACAAGATCCAAATTAAGCTCATCATATGCCGTTTCGGCTGCAACAAGATGTCCATGGTGAATGGGATCAAACGTACCGCCCATAATGCCTAATCGATACGTTTTATCTCTATCTTGCCCAAGCTCAGGTAAATCGCACAGTGTGTGCTCGGCATTAAGATAGGCAATTTCTGAGGGCGTGAGTTTATCTAAAGAAGCAGGATAGCTACAACGAACTGCAACACGTTGTTCATGCAGAGAACGAACGCTCCTATCATCAGGCGACATAGAATGTTGAGCTGCGCTTTCTTCTGCAGAATTCATCGAATTTGTCCTTGTCCGCGTAAAATATATTTGGTAGTGGTAAGTGCAGCTGCAGCAAAGGGACCTCGCGCATGCAACTTTTGCGTAGAAATGCCAATTTCTCCGCCTAATCCAAACTCGCCACCATCGGTAAAGCGCGTAGACGCATTTGCATAGACCGCAGCCGCATCAACCAACGTTAAGAACTTCTGACAAGCATTATAGTCTTGTGCAAGAATCGCTTCAGAATGACCAGTTCCATAACGGTTAATGTGATCAATTGCCTCATCAATATCAGCAACACAATGGACGCTCATTTTAAGATCAAGATATTCCGTTGCCCAATCTTGTTCGTCTGCAAGCTGCATAGCTATGTTACATTCATGTGCAATGTGCATGGCACATGCATCTCCTACAAGCTCTACACCGCGCGCGTCAAGCGCACGCAACACTGGCGGTAAAAGCTCGGGCGCAGCACATGTATCAACCAAAAGCGATTCTGCTGCATTACAAACACCAGGACGTGAAGTTTTTGCATTAACAACCACCGAAACAGCTTTTGAAATGTCTTCTTTGCTAGAAAGTGACTTATGAAGATATACATGACAATTCCCTACCCCAGTTTCTATGGTTGGAACTTGTGCATGACGAACCACAGATTGTATAAG
>NZ_CFRCNA010000046.1:0-4426 GCF_986145555.1 Fannyhessea sp. | reverse complement strand
GTTTTAGGCGGAATTGGTTCTATTCCTGGTGCAGTGATCGGTGGTTTGGTTGTGGGCTTTGCCGAAGTTCTTGTTTCTGCATGTGGTCTCTCTGTTTGGAAAGACGCGATTGTCTTTTTGCTTCTAATTATTGTTTTGGTCGTTAAGCCTACAGGTATTTTAGGCAAACCGATTAATGAGAAAGTTTAGGAGAAGAACATGCGTTTATTTCATTCGTCTCAAAAAACATCAAAGAATAGTGCCCAAGCTGCTCAAGCATTTGATAGTGCTCCTCATCTTTCAACGCCTGTGAGTTATCTTGTTAACACACTTCTTATTGTGATTGTTATTGCGCTTGGCCAGTTTTTGATCGCTTCTGCATTTATTTCTCGATATCAAATTTCTGTTCTCGAGCAAATTGGTATTTATATCATCATGGCTGTTTCCCTTAACTTGGTAACAGGCTATCTTGGTCAGCTGCCACTTGGTCACGCAGGTTTTATGTCGGTAGGAGGCTATGCAGGCGCTATCTTTATTATGAAGTGCGCAGAAGCGCTTCACCTGGCACCTCGTGCTTTTGTTCTTTTATCTCCCGTTGCAGTTGCTATTTTTATAGGTGGTGTAGTTATTGGTGGTCTTGCTGCAGCTTTGTGTGGCTTAATCATTGGTATTCCAGCGCTTCGTCTTAAAGGCGATTATTTAGCTATTATTACGCTTGGCTTTGCCGAAATCATTCGTGTAATTATGCAAAATTTTGATGACACCTTTAATGTTACCCTCACGGGGGGTGCAAAAGGTTTAACTGGAATACCTTCATTTACCAACTTCATTAATACGTCGGTTCTCGTTGTTATCACCATTTTTGTTATTCATACGCTCATGAAGTCCAGGTGGGGTAGGGCAATTTACGCGATTCGCGACAATGAAATTGCAGCCGAAGCAAGTGGAATTTCGATTACTATGTATAAAACAACTGCTTTTGTACTTTCAGCTTTTTTTGCAGGTGTTGCAGGTGTTTTGTATGCTGGTTGTATTGGTGTTCTTGCCCCAGCAAAATTTGGATTTATGAAATCGGTTGAGATCTTGGTTATGGTTGTTTTGGGCGGTATGGGTTCTATGCTTGGATCTATTCTTTCTGCAACCACACTTACCGTTCTGCCTGAATTACTGCGAGGATTTTCTGACTATCGTATGATTGCATATTCTGTTGTTCTCATTTTAGTCATGATATTTAGACCTAAAGGCCTTTTTGGGTCCTATGATTTTTCGCTCTCTCGTATTCTTGGTAAGTTGATGTTGAAAGTGCGTGGCGCATCGAGTAAAAAAGAGGTGAGTGCTCATGAATAATGATAAGACAAAAGTTGAAGTTGAGGGTATAGACCCTACCAATTCCGTTGAATCAAAGACTACGTTACAAGATAAGCCGTCATCTTCGCTCTCGTTAGGGAAAAGGCTACGTTCAATTCTTGTACCTGTTGAGTCACCTAATTTATTGCCCGAGCGTGATCTTGGAAAAATTCCTGTTTTACAAGCAGAGCATTTGGGAATCGACTTTGGTGGTCTTACTGCCGTTGATAACTTTAATATTGCCATTGGCAAAACTGAAATTGCTGGTTTAATAGGTCCTAATGGTGCAGGTAAAACAACTATTTTTAACCTGCTCACTAACGTGTATAAACCTACGCGCGGTACTGTGTTAGTAGACGGCTATGACACTGCCGGAAAAACCATCACACAAGTTAATAAAATGGGTGTGGCTCGTACATTTCAAAATATTAGGCTTTTTAATCAGATGAGCGTACTTGATAATATTTTGGTTGGCTTTAACTCTTCTATGTCAACAGGGCTTGTGAGCGATGTTTTTCGTCTTCCTAAGCACTGGAGACAAGAGCAAGAATTTAAAGAGAAAGCATATGAGCTTTTAGGCTTGTTTGATATGCAAAAAACTGCCTATACTTCTGCAGGAAATTTGGCGTATGGACAGCAGCGTTGCTTAGAAATTCTTCGTGCGCTTGCAACGCAACCAAAGGTGTTATTGCTTGACGAGCCTGCTGCAGGTATGAATCCTTCCGAAACGGCAGCTCTTACTGAGCATATCGAAATTATTCGCGACACGTTTAAGATTGCAATTTTGCTTATCGAGCACGATATGAACCTTGTTTGTGGTGTATGCGAATCTGTTGGCGTGCTTGATTACGGAAAAATTATTGCTAAGGGAACGCCTGAGGACATTCAGCATGACCCACGTGTTATAGAAGCCTACCTTGGTAAACAGGAGGTGGCGTAAATGGCGCTTTTAAAAGTTTCCGATTTACATGTGTCTTACGGAATGATTAAGGCCGTTCGTGGTATCAGTTTTGAAATTAACGAGGGTGAGATTGTGTCTTTAATTGGTGCCAATGGTGCTGGTAAGTCTACAACGCTCAACACGCTTGCAGGTTTGTTGAAGCCTCAGTCTGGAGAAATTTTATTTGAGGAAACATCCCTTGTTGGGATGCCTGCACATAAAATTGTTCGCCGTGGTCTTGCGCTTTGCCCCGAAGGACGCCATGTTTTTACCAATATGCGTGTTGAAGAAAACCTTATGATGGGTGGATACACGCAAAATGACGCACAGAATAAACAAACGCTCGAACGCATTTACGAGCATTTCCCCCGTTTAAAAGAACGTCTTAAGCAATCTGCAGGTACCATGAGTGGTGGTGAACAACAAATGCTTGCTATGGGTAGAGCCTTAATGAGTAAGCCTCGGTTGCTCATGCTCGACGAGCCCTCTATGGGTTTAGCACCTATTTTGGTTAAAGAAATTTTTTCGATCATCAAAGAGCTTAACGAGCAGGGGACTACTATTTTATTGGTAGAACAAAACGCTTCAATGGCGCTTTCAATTGCTGATCGTGGCTATGTTTTAGAAACAGGTACGCTTACCAAAACTGGTACAGGACAAGAGCTGTTGCATGACGACGATGTTCGCAGAGCTTATCTTGGTGGCTCTTCCAAAAAGTAATATTATCTCTGTGTTGCTTATAACTGTCTATGATGTAAAGCCCTTCTCAGAAGAAGGGCTTTTTTTGAGGTATTGTTACATCCGCTTTTTGTGTTGCCGGTATTCTCGCATCTTAAGAACACACAATTTTTGATATGCAGCACATAAGAATAGACAATTAGAATAATCAAATCGAAATACTTTTGAGGTTTATCTTTATATGATTAAATAAATCAAAAAATGGTGGGTCGTGAGGGGGTCGAACCCTCGACCTTGGGATTAAGAGTCCCCTGCTCTACCAACTGAGCTAACGACCCACATACAAAATGGGGTGGGTAGAGGGGCTCGAACCCTCGACCTCCGGAGCCACGGTCCGGCGCTCTGCCAACTGAGCTACACCCACCATCAAGTAGTGCGTTGATAATGATGACGAATAATTGTAAAAAGTGCAAGCCTTTTTTGCGAAAAAGATTGAAATATGGAAAAATCTTCGTAATCTTACATGAATAACACGCGTAAAGTTTTGATTTTACGATACTTGGCAGTACGTTCGGACATGTGATTAGTGAGTATCGCTCTATTAAAGTCATTATCATCTGCACCTTAATCTGCTATCTAACGTTTAAAATATAATTAATGTTCAATTTGTGTACGAATAATTTGTATGAGCTCATAGCTTTAAGGCTTCTTTACTTTTTTTGCATTTCTTTTATGAAATGACGCATGTCCTTTTTAATTTTATCTTTGTTTAAAAGCGCACAGTTACAATATGATAAATTAATTCATAATTTATAATCATGGGATTATTTTTTGTAAAATAATCCGAGAAATTTAGTCAAAGGAAGGGCTATATGATTTCCTGTAAACCTTTTGAGCATGCCAGATCACGTCCTCACGCTTCGATTTTTGCCGCTGCAGTTACGCTTGGTCTAGGGTGTTCAATTCTATTTTCAAATCCGCAGACTGCTTTAGCGCAAAATAGTGGTTGGATCCATGATGGTAATTCGTGGAGTTACCTTTTAAGCGATGGTACGTATGCCAGTGGTTGGTTTAAAACTCCAAATGGTAAATGGTTCTATTTTGATCCCGAATCACATAAAATGGCTACGGGTTATCTCGATAATGGCGACGGAAAATCATACTGGATTGATGAATCACAAGGCCTTGTATACGATGGATGGGTTAAGGACACTAAAGGGCACTGGCTTCACACGAATGAAGACGGCTGTCTAGTTACTGGTTGGTATCGCGCAGGTGATGGTGCTTGGTGGTATTTTGATAACAATGGGTATGCACAATTTGGAGCACTTACTAATCTTAATCACCCATTTTATATTGATTACTCAAAAGGACTTCTGTATGACCGCTGGGTACAAGATAGCCAAGGAAACTGGTTACATACTGATGATAATGGAGTCTTAGCAACAGGTTGGTTTAAGACCAAAAGCGGATACTGGTTCT
>NZ_CFRCNA010000045.1:0-4524 GCF_986145555.1 Fannyhessea sp. | reverse complement strand
GTTGTTTGCCGTAGGTGTTGTGCTGTATGCGTTTATTATCTGCATAAATACCATCGTACTCCTCACAAAAAGAAAGAAGCACTGCTATGGAGAATAACACTATCCCCGCTTCTGACGCTGCGCAGGTGTCCAGCATCATAGGCGAGTCTGCCAACGTCTGCACCTCCACTGCCGCGCGTGCACAACGCTTGCCACATGAACTTGCTGTTGCAGCTGCAGATTTCACCGTATACACATGTGTGTATATATCCGCGGCTCTTATTGTGTTACTGCTGGTAGGCATCATTGGGTACGTACTTGCTCAAGGGTGGCCCGCCCTTAATCTCGAATTTTTTACGTGTAGTACCTCACTGCGAAAAGGCACCATAGGCGTTGCAGGAAATATTATCAATACACTCATCATTGTGGTAGCAACACTTGCCATCGCCATACCGATTGGCGTTGGAGGCGCCATTTACCTGCAAGAATATGCAACTAACAAAAAACTCGTGCGTGTTATAGATTTTGCCACCGATGTTCTTGCTGGCATTCCTTCTATCATTTTTGGCCTATTTGGCATGCTGTTTTTTGGACAAGTCCTGCGCCTTGGATATAGTCTTCTGTGCGGCGCTCTGACGCTTGCGCTCATGGTGCTTCCGCTCATTACACGCAACACGCAAGAAGCGCTTGCTTGCGTACCTCAAGGCTATAAGCTGGGCGCTTTTGGATTAGGTGCAGGTAAATGGCATACTATCCGAACCATTTTATTGCCCGTGGCAGCTCCATCTATAGTAACGGGTGTTATTTTGGCGCTTGGGCGCATTGTTGCCGAATCCGCAGCGCTGCTCTTTACTGCAGGAAGCGCAAAGCTATTGCCTCAAAGTATAGACGCGCTGTTTTCAAAATTGTTTACATCGGGCGGAACTCTTACCGTTCAGCTTTATCTAAGTGCTACCAGTCAGGGCGATTTTACCACAGCATTTGGCATTGCTTGCATTCTTCTTGTGTTCACTCTGCTCATCAATGTGGCAACGCATGCGCTTATAGCACGCACTAGTTCTAGAACTCTGCAAACTTCGTAGCACTACTTGCCTGTATGCATTCTACCAGCATAAAACCAGCCTAAGAAAGGTTCAGATCGTATGACATTCTTTACAGAAACGCAACCAACCGCCGCGCAGGACGCACAGGAAGGAGTGCAAAGAGCCCAAAGCTCAGTGCCGCACGTGCAAGCAACTCCAACGCCGTCCGCGCAGCACTCCACCAAAATGCACATTTCTCATCTAAATGTGTTCTACGGAGCCACACAGGCGCTACAAAACATTACGCTCGACATTTACAATCACAGTGTGCTTGCGCTTATTGGACCTTCGGGCTGTGGAAAAAGCACGTTTTTGCGCTGCCTCAACAGGATGAACGACACGCTTTCCCAGGCTCGTATCAGCGGGAACGTCCTTCTTGATGGTAAAGACATATACGCGCCAAACAGTAACGTAATCCGCCTGCGCAAGCGCGTTGGTATGGTGTTTCAGCAGCCGAATCCGTTTCCGATGAGCATTTACGACAATGTTGCATATGGTCCGCGTGTGCACGGAATTACAAAAAAGAGCAGCTTAGACGAGATTGTTACACAGAGTTTGCAACGCGCCGCCATCTATAACGAGGTAAAAGACCACCTCAACGACTCGGCGCTCAGCTTATCGGGTGGCCAGCAACAACGCCTGTGCATTGCGCGAGCGCTTGCCGTTGAGCCAGAAGTGTTGCTTATGGATGAGCCAACAAGTGCGCTCGACCCTATATCAACTGCTAAAATTGAAGAGCTTATAGTAAGCCTCAAAGAACACTATACTGTTGTTATTGTTACCCACAATATGCAGCAGGCGGCGCGTGTGTCCGATTATACGGCGTTTTTTCTTTTGGGCGAGATGGCAGAAACTAATAGCACGTACCAGCTGTTTCATGAGCCTCATGATGAACGCTGCGCAGATTATGTTATGGGACGATTTGGTTAGTGCAAGATGATATACAAGCATGGAGTGTGCCAATGGAGTGTATCTACGTTGTTGAAGACGATGTAAGTATTCAAGAAATTGAGATTATCGCTCTTAAAAATAGTAACTACGACGTGCAAGCATTCTCGTGTGCCGCCGATTTTTTTGCCGCGCTTAAAACACGCACGCCGCAGCTCATTTTGCTTGATATCATGCTGCCCGACGCCGACGGTAATGCCGTTACGCGCACCCTCAGAAGCAATGCTCAATGGTCACATATCCCAATTATTATGATTACAGCAAAAACCACCGAAATGGATATGATACGCGGGCTTGATAACGGTGCCGATGACTATATTCGCAAACCGTTTTCTGTTATGGAGCTGCTTTCTCGCATTCGCGCACTCTTGCGCCGAGCACAAACGCCTGCACAAATGCCTGCCGATAAGTACTCCGTGTGCCGAGTAGGTGCAATTATGCTTGATCCCGCGCGTCATTACGTGTGCGTGCATGATACACCCGTTAATCTAACACACAAGGAATACGATTTGCTTCACTACCTTATGTTGCACGAGGGGTTGGTGTTTACGCGTGAGGTGCTTATGCAAGCGGTATGGGGCTTTGATTTTGAGGGCGAAAGCAGAACGGTTGATATGCACATTAAAACGCTGCGACAAAAGCTAGGGGACGCGTCGTGCTACGTGCATACAGTCCGCGGTGTTGGATATTGCGTTAAATCAGACGATATCCATACAGCGTAGGAGCAACTTAGTTTCAAGAACTGTTCGTCTGCGTTCTAAAACGATAAGCATGCAGCATGGGAGCGGCGCTATGAAGAAAAAAATCAGTCTGCACTTGGCCATTATTTCGTGCCTGGCGCTTGTTTTGTGCACGTGCGCACTCACAGGCGTGTTTTATCGTATATTTTTTGAGCAAATCAAGCACGATATCCGTGTTAACGCAGAGCTCATTTGCACTAATGACGCGCTCAGACAAACACAAGATGCCTCAATGGTGCAGCGCTTGTATGGATCACTTGATAACAATAATTTGCGAATGACATGGATTCGCGCAGATGGCCACGTTCTTTTTGATAACGACGTTGATGAACGTTCGATGGCAAATCATCTTAACCGCCCCGAAATTCAAGACGCACTGCACAAAGGACAGGGTGAAAGCACGCGTCACTCTGCAACCTCGCATTTTGATACGTATTATTATGCTGTTTTACTGGACAATGGAACAATTGTCCGTCTTTCTATGCACGTACAGACCGTTGCTGATATCTTTTTAGCCACGCTACCCATTGTGGGAGCTATTGTCCTTGTTGTATTCCTCATTTGTGTGCTTGTAGGTAGACATCTTACCAATGACTTACTAGGGCATTTAGATATCCTTGCAAAAAATTACGACTTGCCAACAAGTGCGCCTGTGTATAAAGAGTTGGAGCCCTTTATTCGCACGATGCGCGAGCAGCACGAAAAAATCCTCCTTGCTGCAAAAAGCAGGCAAGATTTTACGGCAAATGTGACGCACGAACTTAAAACTCCCATTACAGCTATCAGCGGTTATGCCGAGCTTATCGAAAATAAGATGGTTGACGCAGAAGAAGCCGTGCATGTAGCTGCACAAATTAGAGAAAATTCGCATCGGTTGCTCTCGCTTGTGTGCGACATTATTCGCTTGTCGGAGCTTGACCATCCAGAATTTAAACATAAGTTTGAAGAAGTGGATTTGCTCCGTTTAGCGCGTGAAACAACTCAAGCATTGCAGCCCATTGCGGAGCAGCGCGGTTTAACCTTAACCTGCAGCGGTATTTCTGTGCGTGTGCAAGGCAACTATGCGCTGCTGCGAGAAATGCTTGAAAATTTAATTCAAAATGCGCTGACGTATAACAAAACATCTGGTAGCGTGTGCGTATGTGTTGTTATCGAGCATACAAGGCCAACATTCGTGGTAAAGGATACTGGCATTGGCATTCCAGAAGCCGAGCAGGCACGAATCTTTGAGCGCTTCTATCGCGTTGACAAGTCGCACGCACGTCAAACAGGTGGAACTGGGCTAGGTCTTGCAATCGTAAAGCATATAGCCGATATACACTCAGCAACCATTCATGTAAAAAGCGAGCCTGGAGTTGGTACAGAAATGCGCTTTGTATTTTGATAACAATAAAATAAATAATAATAAAATAAAGGTGGATTAAAAGCGCAACGTATTTAGAAAAACCCTTAGACCAAAGCATGAGCCCAGAAAGAAAATTATGAGGGTTATTTACAACTTATAAGAAATTACCTATTAAAGACAACGTTCAATAAGTAATTAAGAATCTCTTAGTGGTGCACATTATGATGAACAAAGAAAGATAGAAGATTGGCTTGTACCAACTAAAAGTCCTCAAGGAGGCCATCTCACAAACACAAACCAGATATCTCACACACATCCAACCAAAGACACGCGATATACAAATGTCCCTCGTTGGTCAGCGACGTCCTGCTCTCCCACGGACTAACTCCGCAGTACCATCGGCGCTAGGGGGCTTAACTTCCGGGTTCGG
>NZ_CFRCNA010000044.1:0-4968 GCF_986145555.1 Fannyhessea sp. | reverse complement strand
ATAACAGGCTCTTCATCTTCACAATCGCTGCCACTGTAAAAAACGAAAGCATTATCGTGTTCTACGCACAAATCAAATTCGTGAAAATTGCTTACACTGCCTTGTGCTTTTCGCTTGGCTTGGTCAAAAGAAATCATGATTCCCCTATCGTTCAAAGTGATTTTTAGTAGAGGTGAATACTTCCAAATTAAGGACTGCTAATTTGACAAACCCATGTGTAACGATACTTAACAGTTCAATTTAACACTTTGTATTATACGCTACAAAAAAGCTATGCCAAGCGCGTACGCTGCTCATTTTGGTTGTGAACTTGCATATCTTTTCTGATGAGGTCTTTTATAAAAACGTTTTGTTTTGGTGGCGGAACACGTGTTTATATAAATCCATTTCATCGATAAAGAATACGACCTGTATTATATTGTGTCTTTTCCAGTTAGGGTTAGCGCGTTCTATGCTTCGGTTAACTTTTGCGCATGCTATGCATCGGTTACCTTTATTATTTCTTCTTTCCTAAAGTATCAAGAACCTTAACAATATAATGCGCGATAATATACCCTATAGCACTTGTGATAATCATATAAATGTATTGTTCCATGGCAACTACCCCTTTATACTGTAGATAAGACTCTGAGGAGCGAACTCCCCAGCATCTATATTATTTAAGCTCCTCTGCTTTCTTTGTTTTTCTTGGCTTAAGCTTTGGAACTTCTTTTGTATGACAAAACACATTGTTAGATTTTAGTACATGGATATATATTTTATTTCATTTTGATTCTATCAAAAGTAATAATTCGCCTTACACCTCAACCTGTCGGTAATTCGACAGGTGGTTGTTGGTTTTTATATAGGATTAAAATCGTACAAAAAGAGCGCCGTTTGGACGCTCTACCTGTACACGCATTTTCAAGGCTAATAAAAAACCTCATCTACAAAAGATGAAAGCTATAGGGCAAAAAGAGCCTATGCAGGCTCTTTGATTAACGATATTGATTGGTGCAGCACGTGTGCTTACATGTGCGCTCCTTTGAGATCTAATTTTGTTTAGATAGGAGGTATGCTGCTCCGCTAATGGAGGAGCTGCCTCCTATTTATATCAATCTTTTTATGGAAGAAAATTTTTTATAAGGTCAAACATAAAATCGCTAGGGAATACCCAACTAACGACATTTTTGTATTCCATTATTGCAGGTGCCCTGCCGACAACTATGTCGTTGTCACCATATATTGGTCGGTATATATTAATACCTTTATATACACCTAAATATATTGCGTCTTCCAACTCAGGTTGACTTTGGACAAATGCCTTAATCTCCTTATCCATTATGCTTTCTCCAAAATTTTGTCTACCAGTTTCTTATTAAAATCCACATTGTCAACTCTTAACAACTTGGGGGCAACACTTATTTTGTTCCCCTTATACGTGGTGAAAAACTTAACTGAATCAAAATAGTTTGATATATTTTCCCCAGTATACCTACGATTTATTTGTGGGTCAAACAGTCGAAGCCCCTCATTGGTTCTATCTAAGCATATTATATGACCTCCACCGCTTTTCCAACACATTTCAATTGTATATCTAGCGTTTTCTTCAACCACTCCATCAGAGTTAAGCCACATTACAAACCTACTTTTGGTTGGAATCGCCTTACCACGATAATCTTGGATACCCTTTCCCGTATAGGTAATATATTTAGGCTGTTTGCCTGTTTCTCTATCTATATATGCTAGTGACGTATCTCTTGACAACAAATAAGCCGCACTATTCAGCTTTTGATTGTTTGGCACAGCACGAACATTATAGCCTCTTCTACGCGCTTCGTTAGCAACCACACACGTTTGGCAATTAACGGAATATCCAGCATAATTATTTTAAATCCGTTTAAACGTTTCTTCAGTAATTTCACCTTTGGTAAATTTTACCCACGCTTCATAAATATATTTATATTTAGGATTAGCTCTCAGATGGTCTACTTCTTCAAAGCTCATTGGTTCGCTAGGTGCCAAACCACCTATTGTTACCTTGTCGTCAAGTTCTTTTAGTATTTCTTCTGGCTGATAGCCTTCAACACAAGTATCTTTTCCCCCTGCTACAATCCCGCAGTGGCAATTTGAATGATAGTGCCCTTTATCTTCGCTAGCTGATGTTTTTGCGCGTGTCTTACATCCCATAAAGACTTACCCCAATCGTTTTGATGAAATCAATCGCTTTATGGGGCGTGAATACAGTACAAAATGGATCTTCTTTATTACTCGTAAAGGATATGATGCTACCTGTAAAAGCAAATATTCTGATAGTTCTGTTATAAAAGATGATATACGTAGCTATCCAATTGATACGCTCGTTCAGATGAAAATGGCGGTATTTATGAGCAGAAATAGGATTCACGACCTATACGATGTTTTGTTTATAACCAATAACTACTGGGAAGAACTCTCGCAGCCAATTAATCGCCTTTACCGAACAGGTTTCTCTGAAAAGGTATTGAACAGTTTGATCTGATGTGCTATCCAAGACGATGATCTTATTGATAAAGATTCTCTTGCAGAGTCCTTCCTAAAGGCACTTGATAAAGCAAAAATTTCTCACACTACAGAAGAAGTCCACCCGTACCGCTCTCTTGCTGAGGAGATGGCTGCAACGAAGGCAGCACCGAAAGCAGCGGTCAATAGGCAAAAAGAGAACAATGATACATCTATACATCATCGTATTAAACATTAAAGAACAATTTCTATCCCCAAGCTATTCAGCAAGAAATGTTCAAAGTATATAACGACTGGTAAATGCTTTGTAACACTTTGAGCTAAGATCACGCTTAATTACAAATAAGTATCTATGTTTGCGCAGATAAACGGAATAAAGTGAGGAAGCAGAATGGTGGCTAAGAAGGGATACTTCCCTTGTGAGCCCGCATTCCCACTTGACGTGGGATACTCCCAGGTGTGCGAGAAAACGGTACACTGGCAATTACCCGTACAGAATAGGATACTGAGACGCACCAACAATTTGGCAATACTCAAATAAAGGGTGGACAAGCGGATATCATGATGTGGTTGATATCAACCATTTTTATTGAACAAGAAAAAGCTAGTGAAACATGACAGGATATTATTCACAAACGAACACAAACCTGAAAATGAAACCACCATCCCACAATATAAAACCTTTGAAAATGACAAAGGAAAGTATGGGTGCAACTAAAAGGGTAGGCGCGAAAAGGTGTTAGACAGTATATAAGCAACAAGAATCATATAGGCAATCAAAATAATAAAATTTAAATATTGTCCTACTCTCCATACTTTAGCCGTTTTAGTATTATCAACACTCTTGACAAGATGATCATTTTTAGCGTCATTGCGCTCAACATCACCTTTAGCTTTTAATATTTTCTGTATTAGTAGTTCTTTTTCTAGCTCTTCTTTTGTCATGTCGCCAAGTCGCTTATCCATGGTATCCTCCTAACATAGTAAATTTTACTTTATGCTTTCCTCTAGCTCTTCAACTATGCAGTTATCCATGCATTCATTAAGTGTACCACTTTTTAAGTAAATACCCAGTTCATAGCTAACATATCCATCATTAAAATCATAATCTAGATTACCTGGGATCACCCTCACGTGTGCAGAAAAAACTAAAAATCAAGGATTAGTGACTGTATATCAAATTGGTTTTTAAACATAGAAATGTTGGAATGAGGAAGGGTGTGTTAAGCTTTTAAGACATTTGATAGTACACATACTTATTTATCTCTATAATGAGATCCGCACTGTGCCACCTCTATGTTTCCATTCCTTATACGATATACAAGACGATTGCAATCGTCTATTCTTCTGCTCCAAAAACCTCTTAAATCTCCCCTCAGAGCTTCAGGTTTACCTATTCCCTCATAACCGTTTCTTTCAATATCCTGTAGTAACTGAAGTATGCGTTTAATAGTTTTTCTGTCCTGCTTCGTCCAATACTCAAAATCCTCCCATGCTTCATCTGAAAAAAATTTTATTCATAATCTACCTCATGTACTTTTCCCTTACCTGCATTGAGCTGGGTGATAGACTTTCTTAGTCTTGTCATATTTTCATCCCTATAAAACGGATCAACAGCTACTTCAAATGGTATTCTTTGCTCATTTGCAAGCTTTGTAAGAAAAATATTTATAGCCGTAGACATACTTAAGCCCATAGCTGTACAAGCGCTTTCAGCCTTCGCCTTGATTGTATCGTCTACTCTAAAATTCACTTGAGTCATAATATTACCTCTATTTAACGTTATATTTATAGCATTTACTTTACAGCGTAAAGCATTATATACAATATAACATATAATTAAGAATTCCACCATTCTAAAACGGTATGACGTGACATTCCTGTTTCACGTTCACAATCAATCTTTTTACCGTTCGGATTATCCTTGCAACATTTTTCAACAAGATTATTTTAGTGGTTACTCCTTGTGCAGTTACCGTTATCCAACCAATTAGTTAATCGAATGCGTAATACAGATCTTTGTAAACGCTGCTACACGTTCGTCACGTCATCTTCAGTAATAGTTCTCCTTCAGCGTTTAGGCGCAGTATGAGCGCATATGCGTCCGCCTCAAGCTCTTCTTTTGAGATACCACATTTAACGGCATACGTTGCAAGCGTCATAACAAACCAGTAGAGATGCGCTTGTCCTGCTTTACCAGCTTGACGAATTCAGCAATCGTATAAATCACGTTTACACCGCCATGTACCTCAAGGTTGATGGGGTCACCCCCCCCCGCGTATGCAGGAAATACCACAAGATTGCCCAAGCTCTTTACGAGATCGTAGGATCACCCCCGCGTATGCGGGAAATACTAGGTGTACATATCGGTAAGTGTTGGTGCTATGGGATCACCCCCGCGTGTGCGGGAAAAACTAAGCGTGACGGATTCTTGTTCGCGGTATCGGGGGATCACCCCGCGTGTGCGGGAAAAACCGATGAGTATGT
>NZ_CFRCNA010000043.1:0-5000 GCF_986145555.1 Fannyhessea sp. | reverse complement strand
TGCACCTAACGGTAAATGGTTCTACTTTAATAAAGACACCTACCAGATGGTAACAGGTAAACTAACCGATGATCATAAAGACTACTGGTTAGATGAAAACGCAGGACTTTTGTATGACTCTTGGATATATACCGATGACGGTTCGTGGTTATTTGCCGATAAAAACGCATATCTTGTAAAAGGTTGGTATCATACATCATCTACCAAGTTATTTTATTTTGACCCCGAAACGCATAAAGCCTTATTTGGTCATATTACTGTTAACGGTGAACATTTTTATGTTGACAAAAATCAAGGTCTTGATCTTGACTTATCGGATACACCTTCTGCTGAAACGCTTAAACGATGGCTTTTGAAAACCGCCGCAGGCGAAATTGGTTATGAAGCACTTAAAGATCCAGAAGCAGGTAGTAAGTACGGACGTTGGATGGCAGAGAAAACCGATACCCCATGGCTTCGTGGCCCGTCAACACGTGTATGGTGGTGCGCTATTTTTGTTTCTTGGTGTTTTGATCAGGCTCGTATAGATTGGGACGTATTGCCAAGCTACAATTGCGACCAAATTTATGACCGAGCCCGCAACGACAATAAATCAATTATTCTTTCGGATGTTCATGATTGTCAACCTGGCGATATTGTTTTGTATAACTTCTCAGGTGGTACAAGCTGCCAGCATATAGGCATTATCGAGAGCAACAATGGATCTACTATTACTACTATTGAAGGTAATACTTCATCGGGTGAAGCAGGATCTCAACACGCGGGTAACGGTGTTTGGCGACGCACTCGTCCTTTTACACACGTTCGTGCAATTATTAGACCGTATCCGTTTGTGTAGACTCATATCCTGCGTTATCAAAGTAACGCATAGATTTACTAATTTATCAGTGTTTATGTGGCAACGATTGCGGTTGCGTGCATACCGTTCTTCTGTGCGTAAATGTAGTACGTGCAAAGTGGACCTATAAGCCGGGTTCTGTCGAGAGTGACTATTTATCTAGAGAATCTGTTACCAGATTCCTCAAGCGCGCTACCCGAATGCAGATCGGGCCGATCTATTACATTCCTATTCGCGTTTGCTCCAAATGGGGCTTGCCAAGCCACGATATTGCTACCGTGCTGGTAGTCTCTTACACTACCGTTTCAGCTTTTCTCTTACATCGGCATGCGATGTGGTGGGAGTCTTCTTTTCTGCGGCGCTATCCGTCGGGTTACCCCGCCTGGTCGTTAACCAGCATTTTGCCCTGTGGAGCCCGGACTTTCCTCATATTGTAGAAAACCTACAATCCGCAGCCACTGAGTCCACTTTGCTCAAAACATTGTAACACTAAATATGAGGATTACCATACATAATGGATTCGTACTTTGAATGGGTTCAAATATGTTGGATTAGATATTGTCATATATGTATAAAATGAGTAAAGTAAGAGGGGAGTTTGTGCATGTACGAACATATAACAAGTATGAGCATCATCTATTAGGTAACTATATAAACAATAGCCGTTAGGAGTGGTTATGAGCATGTCCTCGCAAGATAAAAACGCCATAACTAACAATAAACAAAAAGACTCATCCTCAAAGGATAATACCCAGCTTATTTTTAGAATTAACATGATTGCCTACGTTGTTCTCATGGTTATCTTTTACGGCATTTTTATCGTGTATGCCGTTATTCCGGGCATTTCTGTGTGGCTTGCAAGCTAGATTCGCCATCATTGGCATGCGTTATATGCTTGAGGTTTCCTGCATCCTGCATGACCTGTGTCGCAGCTGTAAGCAATCCAAAGTTATTTAGGTTCGTGAGCCTGCGCATTCAACCGTTAGCGGAACGCTTGCGCTCTTTATTAATTTTTTTCGGAATTTGCACTATGATAGTTACAAGTCGAGTCACTTGGGTACACTCAGGAGAGATTAAGGGTTGAGTGTTCTTTGTAAGTGCATTTCAAATAGAATAGCTCGTAAAATTAGTGCTTGCATAGTAAGTATGTTACCTAAGGTGAGAGGGAAGTATCGTGCTTTGTTGTGCGTGCGAGCGCATTTTTCGACGCTGGCTATTGACTGGATTTACATCTTGAGGGGGAGGATATGTCAAGAAAATTCAAGTCGATGGATGGTAATGAAGCAGCGGCATATGTATCGTATGCATACACAGAAGTTGCAGGTATTTATCCTATTACACCATCAAGCCCTATGGCGGATCATGTGGATATTTGGTCTGCACAAGGCATGAAAAATATTTTCGGTTCACCCGTTAAGGTAATCGAGATGGAGTCAGAGGCAGGCGCTGCAGGTACCATTCATGGTTCGCTGGGAACAGGTTCTCTGTCTACTACCTATACTGCATCTCAGGGTCTGCTGTTAATGATTCCTAACATGTATAAGATAGCGGCAGAACAGCTTCCATGCGTGTTTCATGTTGCAGCACGTACGGTTGCCACGCAAGCATTAAGCATTTTTGGCGATCACTCCGACGTTATGGCGTGCCGTCAGACGGGTTTTGCTATGCTTGCCGAAACAAATCCCCAAGAGGTTATGGATTTATCACCCGTTGCACATATGGCTGCAATTGAGGGTCGTGTTCCATTCATCAATTTCTTTGACGGATTTAGAACATCTCATGAGATTCAAAAAGTATCTATGTGGGATTTTGACCAACTTAAAAGTATGTACGATTTTCGTGCACTTCAGCGTTTTCGTGATCATGCGCTTAATTCTGAGCATCCGCATATGCGCGGTTCTCACCAAAATCCTGATATCTTTTTCCAAAATCGCGAAGCATGTAACAGCGTGTATAACAACCTTCCAAGCATTGTTGAGTCGTGCATGGATCGTATTAACAAAAAGATTGGCACTAACTACGGTCTTTTTAATTACTATGGTGATCCTTGTGCAACGCGTGTCATTGTTTGCATGGGTTCGTTCTGTGATCCTATCGAAGAAGTTATCGATTATCTGCGCGCACAAGGCGAAAAAGTAGGCCTTATTAAGGTACGCCTGTTCCGTCCGTTTGTAGTAGAGCGTTTTGGTGAGGTTTTGCCAAAAACGTGCACGCATATGGCTGTTTTAGACAGAACAAAAGAGCCAGGATCTATTGGCGAGCCTCTTTATCAAGATGTTGTATCGGCTTTGTACGAGCTTGGTCGAAGTGATATTTCGATAATTGGTGGTCGTTATGGCTTGGGCTCAAAAGACACTACTCCCGCTTCGGCATTTGCGGTGTTCAACGAGCTTAAAAAAGATAATCCTCAACGTGAGTTTACTATAGGAATTGTGGATGACCTTACGCACCTCTCGCTTGAAGAGGATCCTGATTGTCCTTCAACTGCTGATCCGTCTACTATTGAATGTAAATTCTGGGGCTTGGGCGGCGATGGTACCGTTGGTGCAAATAAAAACTCTATTAAGATCATTGGTAATCACACCAACAAATATGTTCAGGCGTATTTTCAGTATGATTCCAAAAAAACGGGCGGCGTAACTGTTTCGCACCTGCGTTTTGGTGACGCTCCTATTCGCAGCTCATATTATGTAACTAAGGCAAATTTTGTTGCGTGTCATAACCCTTCTTATATTATTAAGGGCTTTAGAATGGTTCGCGATGTTAAGCCGGGCGGAACATTTTTAGTTAACTGTCAATGGGATTTTGATGAGTTTGATCGTCATCTTAATGCCGAGGCTAAACGCTACATCTATAAGAATAAAATCAAGGTTTACCTTATCAACGCTATCGATTTAGCACGCCAGGTTGGTATGGGCAAACGCACTAATACCGTTTTGCAATCGGCGTTCTTTGCACTTTCGGGCGTTCTGCCGTTTGATGACGCAATAAAGTACATGAAAGACGCAGCTACTAAGTCGTATTCCAAGAAGGGACAGGCAATTGTTGAGGCAAACCATAAAGCTATCGACGCTGGTGCTTCTGCTTTTACGCAAATTGAGATTCCTGAAAGTTGGAAAGACATTCACGATGAAGTACATACGGTAGAGCTTAAGGGTCGCGCCGAGATTGTTAAACAGGTACGCACGTTACTTAATCCTATCAATATGATGGAAGGCGATAAATTACCTGTTTCGGTCTTTAAGGATCACGCTGATGGTCAGTACGAACTAGGTACCGCAGCCTACGAAAAGCGCGGCGTTGCCGTTATGGTTCCACACTGGGACGAAACAAAATGTATTCAGTGTAACAACTGCTCATTTGTATGTCCTCATTCTACCATTCGTCCTATTGCGATGACCGAGGCAGAGGCCGCTGCAGCACCTGCTCAAATGCGTATGATTGACGCAAAAGGCAAGGGTGCCGAAGGCCTTAAGTTTGCGATTGCTGTTTCGCCGCTTGATTGTATGGGTTGCACCAATTGTGTATACGTTTGTCCAAAAGATTGTCTTACGATGGTTCCCACCGAGCAAGAGCTTGATCAGCAAGAAGTTTGGGATTACGCCGTTGACGAGGATAACGTTTCGGAAAAAGAGCAGCTCGAAAACACAACAATTAAAGGCTCGCAATTTAAAAATCCTCACCTTGAATTCTCGGGTGCATGTGCAGGTTGTGCAGAAACAAGTTATGCGCGTTGCGTAACTCAGCTCTTTGGTAACAGAGCATTTATTTCTAATGCAACGGGTTGTTCTTCAATTTGGGGCAATCCATCCACGTGTTCGCCGTTTACGCTTAATAAAAAAGGCCAAGGACCTGCGTGGAATAATTCGCTGTTCGAAGACAATGCCGAGCACGGTTTAGGTATGTTGTTGGGCTACGAAGCGCAACAAGCGCGTTTGGTAGCATCCACCAAGCAACTTATTGCATCTTCTGAAGTTTCCGATGATTTTCGTGCCGCGGCGCAGCTTTGGATAGATTCACACAAACAAGCAGGGGACTCAGAAGTTACTGCAGCTGCTTATATTGCACAGCTTGAAAAACTCAATTCGCCTGAAGCACAAGACATCTTAGCCAATAAAGACTTTATGACCAAGAAATCGTTCTGGATCTTTGGTGGCGATGG
>NZ_CFRCNA010000042.1:0-5068 GCF_986145555.1 Fannyhessea sp. | reverse complement strand
CTGCTGAACTCGCTATGTGTATAGCTTCACTTTTTGTTACATTTTTATCAATGTATATAACGTTTTTTGTCTTGGGAGTTATTACAACTATTTCTGAGAGAAAACACATTCATTCACATAAGAGGTGGCGTGTTATTGCAAATATGTTTACGTTTCCGCTTTTTATGATGACCTATATTCCAATTACGGTTGCTGCTTTGTTCAAAAAAGTTGAATGGGTGCCTACCAAACATGATATTGCAGTTAATTTTGATCAAGTGATGAGTGAAGGAACACAGAACATATAAATTGCAAAGGTTTGCAAAGGTGCTACAATCTATACAATTTAAGGTATAAGCGGATGTGTTGTTTATCTTATCAACAACACACAACGCAAAGAGCAACACATGTATCGTTTCAAGCGGTATATATTACAGTACAGGATGTCGAGCCAAAGGAGATTGGGATGGCTAAATTTTTTGAGGAAGAATCGCATACATTTTCGGAGTATTTGCTGGTACCAGGATATTCCTCAAGTAAAAACATTCCGTCTAATGTTTCGCTCGAGACACCTCTTGTACGCTATGCAAAAGGTGAAAAGCCTTCTATTACCATGCATATTCCTATGGTTTCAGCTATAATGCAGGCCGTTTCTGGCCCTCGTCTTGCTATTGCACTTGCGCAAGAAGGGGGCATTTCTTTTATTTACGGTTCTCAAAGTCCCGAGAATGAAGCGCAAATGGTACGTGAGGTTAAAAGTTACAAAGCTGGTTTTGTCATTTCTGATTCTACGCTAACTCCTGATATGACGCTTGCTGATGTTTTAGAGCTTAAAGAGCGTACTGGTCATACCACCATGCCTGTTACCGAAGATGGTACTCCTACTGGTAAATTCTGCGGTATTGTCACATCTCGTGATTATCGTGTGTCTCGTGATGAACCACAAAAGCCTGTGCGTGAATTTATGACAGCAGCATCAGAGTGTATAACCGCAAATGCGTCTACTTCGCTTAAAGAGTGTAACGATATTATCTGGGAGCAAAAAGTTAATCAGCTTCCCATTGTTGATGATAACGGTAATCTTGTTTCTTTGGTATTTCGTAAGGATTATGATTCTCATAAATCTCGTCCAGATGAATTGCTTGACGAGCACAAACGCTATATCGTTGGTGCAGGTATTAATACACGCGACTATGCACAGCGTGTACCTTTGCTTATAGACGCTGGGGCAGATGTATTGTGCATTGATTCATCTGAAGGTTTCTCTGAATGGCAAAAGCTCACTATTGATTGGATTCGCGAGCACTATGGTACCAGTGTAAAAGTTGGTGCTGGAAATGTTGTTGACGCTGCTGGATTTAGATATCTTGCTGATTGTGGCGCTGATTTTGTTAAAGTTGGAATCGGTGGCGGTTCAATTTGCATTACACGTGAGCAAAAAGGTATTGGCCGTGGTCAAGCTTCTGCCTTGATCGATGTTTGTCGTGCTCGCGATGAGTATTATGAGCAAACAGGTGTGTATGTTCCTGTATGTTCTGACGGTGGTATTGTCTACGATTATCACATGACACTCGCTCTTGCGATGGGTGCCGACTTCCTTATGTTGGGTCGTTATTTTGCACGTTTTGATGAAAGCCCAACACGTCGTCTTAACGTAAACGGATCCTATGTTAAAGAGTATTGGGGCGAAGGCTCTGCTCGTGCACGCAACTGGGCGCGTTACGATTTAGGCGGTAAAAAGAAAGCTCTGTCATTTGTTGAAGGCGTTGATTCATACGTTCCTTATGCTGGACCACTTAAAGATAACGTTGAAGGATCGCTTACAAAAGTACGTTCTACCATGTGTAACTGTGGTGCACTAACGCTTGCTGAACTTCGTGATAAAGCACGTATTACGCGCGTTTCTGCTACGTCTTTGGTAGAAGGTGGCGCGCACGATGTTATGTTAAAAGACTCAAATTCCGATATGAACTTTAGGTAGGGAGAGCCTCTATGTCACAAAATTCTCAGACTGCACACGAGATTCCTGTTTACAACGCAGCACAGATCGAAACAAAATGGCAAAATGTTTGGGAGCAAAACAATAGCTTTGCTACAGATTCAAAAAAAGATTGTCCTAAGAAATATGTGCTTGAGATGTTCCCTTATCCTTCTGGTGATCTTCACATGGGGCACGCACGCAATTACACCATAGGCGATGTAATGGCTCGACAAGCGCGTATGCGTGGATTTGATGTATTGCATCCTATGGGTTTTGATGCGTTTGGTCTACCTGCAGAAAACGCTGCTATCAAGCATCATACCGAGCCCTCTACGTGGACATATGCTAATATCAACCAGGCAATTTCTACCATGAAGCGCATGGGATTTTCGTATGATTACCAACGCATGTTTAACACCTGCGACCCAAGTTATTACACCTGGGGTCAGTGGATGTTTATTAAAATGTGGGAAAAGGGATTAGTCTATCGTGGAAATTCCTTAGTAAATTGGTGCCCTGTTTGTAAAACCGTTCTTGCTAATGAGCAGGTTATCAACGGAAGATGCTGGCGCTGCGATACAATCAGCCAAAAAAAGAAGCTTTCACAATGGTATTTTAAAATTACCGCTTATGCTCAAGAGCTTCTTGATGACCTTGATACGCTTACTGGCTGGCCAGAAAACGTTATTTCTCAACAAAGAAATTGGATTGGCCGCTCTGTTGGTACCGAGATTGATTTTTCTGTTCTTGCCGCCTGCGATAGCGACAAGCTTGTGAGCAAAGAGACGGAATTTATCACCGATGAACAGCGTTCTTCTTTGGGTGAGCTCGAAAAACTTACGGTATTTACCACGCGTGCAGATACGATTTATGGTGTATCGTTTTTGGTGCTTCCTCCCGAAAGTGAAGTTGCTGCAAAATTAGTTCAAGGAACTGCTCACGAAGAGGAATTTCTAAAACTTAAAGCTGCTACCGAAAAAATTTCTGCTGTTGATCGTCAAGGATCTCACCGCGAAAAGAATGGCGTATTTACCGGTCGATATGCCCTTAATCCTGTTAATAATCGCCTGGTACCTATTTGGATTGCCGATTATGTCTTAAGTGATTATGGAACTGGTGCTGTTATGGGTGTTCCATGCGGTGACCAGCGCGATTTTGATTTTGCTCAAAAATATAATCTTGAGATTGCGCCTATCATTTGCTCTCAAGATGACGACCTCTACAACGAGCTGTGTAATGAAAAAGAGCTTAAAGTGCGCCATGTCACGTGGGATCAAGCAATGGAAGCTCAGGGTTATCTTGTGCAATCGGGTCCCTTTACGGGAATGAAGGGTGGTAAGCATTCTCAAGCCGAGCAAGCTATTACCGAGTATCTTACCAACAAGGGTTGCGCTCGTAAGACCGTTCAATATCGCCTGCGTGACTGGCTTATTTCTCGTCAGCGTTATTGGGGAAATCCAATTCCTATGATTCATTGTGACGCATGTGGTGATGTTGCGGTTCCGCTTAAAGATTTGCCTGTTTTATTGCCTAAACACTTAAATCTTGAGAATGGCCAAACGCTTGCTGATTCAAAAGAATTCTATGAAACTACCTGTCCAAAATGCGGAAAGCCTGCTCGACGCATTACTGATACGATGGATACGTTTACCTGTTCAAGCTGGTATTTCTTAAGGTATTGTGACCCTCATAATACTGAGCTTCCTTTCTCAAAAGAAGCCGTTGAGCGTTTTATGCCGGTAGATAACTATATTGGTGGTATCGAGCACGCTATTTTGCATCTTTTGTATTCACGTTTTTGGACAAAAGTTATGCGCGATTTAGGCTTGTGTTCAATCGACGAGCCGTTTACCAATCTTTTGTGCCAAGGTATGGTTCGCGATGAACATGGCGATACGATGAGCAAATCTAAGGGTAACGTTGTACCACCTTCAAGTGTTATTGAACCATTTGGTGCTGATACCTTGCGTTTGGCAATTTTGTTTATTGCGCCGCCCGAGAAAGATTTCGATTGGGATACCGAAGTTGTCCAAGGCACTAATCGTTTTCTCAAGCGTGCATGGCGTCTTGCTTGGCAATTTATTTTTGCTGCACGCGATGCAGGTCTTAGCACAACCATAGTTCCTAACGATTCTGCTTTAGAGCACGCAAATCTTACTCACGCCGAGCAAGAGCTTGTTCGCGCGCTTCATACGCTTGGTCTTAAATGCACACGTGACTTTGATAAAAATCAATTTAATACTGCTATTTCTGCAGTTATGGAGTTGGTTAACGCTGCGTCTAAGTGTTATGTAGATCAACACGAAACACTTAATCCTCATCTTGCCCTGCGTTTGGCGCATGACATTGTTTTGCTGCTTGCTCCTGTGTGTCCACATTGGGCTGAAGAAATTTACCAGCAGGCATTTGTTGATACTTCAAAGCCCTTTGATTCGATTTATGATGCGTCTTGGCCTGAGTTTGATGAAGCACGTACAAAACAATCTCGCATCGAAATTGTTGTTCAAATCCAAGGTAAAGTGCGTGGCCATGTAGAAGTTGATGCTGATGCTTCTTCTGAGGTTATCCAACAAGCAGCTCTTGAAAGTGTTGCCGCTCAGCTTGAAGGAAAAACGGTGAAAAAAGTAATTGTGATTCCTCATAAATTGGTAAACATTGTTGCTTGCTAGTTTTTCCATGGTTGAACCCATCTTGCGTTTATTGTCTGAGTGCTTTTGTGCTGCGTTTGCGTGCGTGCTGTATGTAAACGTGCATATGTTGTGGTGATACGTTTGTTGTGTTACACTGAACGTAAGTTATTTTGACTTTTGTAAGGAAGTAAGGTTTTTCGACCTTGCTTCCTTTTAATATGAATCGGTTATATGCTGTGTGGTGAGGAGTGCACGTGAGCTTAGAAGATATTCAGACAACCTTGCTCAAGGCTTTGGAAGAAGCAGCTACGCCAAGAGGCATTGATATTGTTGATGTTGAACTAGCTGGAACGAGAACAGCTCCGGTTATTCGCTTGCGTATCGACCATCTTGATGAGACTTTGCCTACTATTACGCTTGACGAAGTTGCCGCTCAAAGTGAATGGATTAACGAAGTTCTTGATAGTCTTGATCCAAT
>NZ_CFRCNA010000041.1:0-5398 GCF_986145555.1 Fannyhessea sp. | reverse complement strand
TTTAAGCTTTGCGCTTTTGTTTTCTTCTTCGTAAAAACTCTTTAACAATGATTGGAATTATAGTTGGAATACATTCAGTGGTTAAGAAATACGTAATGTATAAGTAAATCCAGCTACTACCCAATTGTTGAGGAGACTCTTGTAATATCAATAAATCAATGGCTGGTGCGATGAGCGCGATAGCGATGGTTTTACAGACTCCTAAGTTTTCGAGTGTTTTTGGATTAACAACGATTGAATAAAGAACAAGGTTTGTTAAACCAAGTGCGTGGAGTATAACGATGAATAAAACAGGTGAGTCATAAACAATTTCTGGATCGATTGATATAAGCCATTTAAGAATCAAACTTAAAAGAGGGAGCAATAATGAAAAAAGGAATAATCGTATAGCTTGATACATAGATTTCTTCATTACAACCTCCTTACCATGTACTCGCGTAACTCATACGTTTTAGCTCACGGAAGATATCTAGAGCATACCAAAATGTATCTAGAGCATAACAAAAATCCGCGTTAAGTGGAATGGTTATTTACAGGTTAAACAGGTCTGCGTGGCTACAATTTTGGTTAAAAAGCCGCTATAAGCAACCTCACAATAAGCAGGTAAAAAGTAAGATGGCTCTCCCATTGCGAGAAAGCCATCTTATATAAGTTACAGCCCTATACTGTGCGTGTTTTCTTTACTCTGCCCTCGAAAACACACATCGGCTTAGAACTTATTCGCTATTCAGCGATTCCTCCCAAGCGGGATTTATGGCAATATCACTAATGTCTACATTATTTTTGCGATATTCAGCTAAGCTACTTACATCAAATAGATGTTCGTATGTGCCGGTCTTAAATACATAACGAGAGAACTCAAGAGGATCATCTGTGTCCTTCCCGCTAATAAGGCAATATACTGCGGACGGCGTTATTTTAAACTTAGCATACTCTTTTCCGTCAGGGAGATCTTCAAACTCATAAAGCTGTTTGGCGGCTCCTGTTGTCATGTCAATTGAATACACCTTACCACCCGTGAGATAATAGCAGCTGGTTCCCTGTAAAACGCCTCTGGCTCTGCAAACTCCTAAATTAGAACCAACAAAATTGCCTTTTTCATCTACTACATCAATAATACGATACGCGTGATCTTTGAGGTTCCACTCTTCTAACACACCATGTCCTGCACGATGATCCTTGCCGTCACCTGGCTCACCATCGGGATAATCAAGTTTAAAACTTAAAAGATAGATGCAGTCACCTAAGCGCTGATAACATGTATGTGCATGCACAACGCCCCTACGGTAAGGAATACTTTCAAGCACCTGCGGGTTTTGAGGATGATTTGCTGGATACGCCTGAACTAAAACGTCGAAGTTTTCTATCTGTGCAAGTTCTTCATCTGATACACCTGAATGCTTTTGATAGACCTCTTTGGCTTGATCAAAAAGATTGGGCGCGTGTATAGTTTGCGTTATGGCATAAAGCGTATCATCACACGCTCCCATGCTCATATATCCGCCACGGACATCAATGCTTTCGGTTTTTTCTGAATCCCCTAAAAGGACAGGTTGCATATAGCCATCGGGAGATCCTCCCACTCCATAAAATGACATAAACCCTTGCACGTTATTACGTGGATAACGAGCATATTCTATTGACGGCTTGATGTCGCGAGAAAGAACTTTTGTACCTTCTTCATTGGTAAAGAATTCCTGATCAGGGCCACCATAAAAGACACCAGCATGTGTCCAGACGAGTTTTGCAGAATCCATCTTGCCACATTGAAATGCGTGGATATTACCAGAAGGATCGGCAAGCACCGTATATCCAGTTTTTGGAATGAGGCTTGTATCACCAGCAATATAAACGCTAGTTAGGCGTATGGCAAGCGCTTGGTCTTTTGTAGTAAAATCTCGAGCGCTTATAGTGGGAGCTGGCTTAAAGAAATAGTAGAGGGCAAACAATGCGCTGCAAACCACCGCACAGGCAATCACTGCTAAAAGTCGACGTTTCATAGCGCGGCTCATAATTGAACCTCCCTTCGTCAAACATGATCGAAATCTTGCCTTATGTGGTTATATTGCTAATATTTTATACTATTTTCTTAAATCTATTGACAATAATTTAATTATTGCTTTTCAATTTTTTACCGCACGCTCCAATGTAAGCAAGCACCAGCTCTAATATTTGATTTGCACGACACGTTGGGGTGATGAGAGAACTTATACCGATGAACTTTTTGGTGAAAAAGTAGCTTTTCAAGGTGTTGATAAGCACAGCATTGTTTCGATTGGAACCTACGGACAAATAAAAACAGCTGAATCTAAACGATATTTTCGAGAAGGCTTACAGGCAATGTTAGACGAGCTAGAGCCGCGCGTTGTGCTTGTATATGGTGCAATGCCAGATAGCATATTTCATGGTTTAAATGCAAAAACTAAATTTGTACGCTATCAAGATTGGATAAAACTCATGAAACAATAATGCATTTAGCCAAGTGCGTCAGAATAACACCAAAGCTTTTTAGGAAAGACAGAATAACCTCATCGAGATAAGGCTCACCGTGTTTCTCTGTGTGACGTAGCTCGCTACCCGCGTCTAGCGCTTACTCAATGGAATGAGTCTAACCGAAAAGCTGTATTAAACCTTTGGGCTTTAGTTTTACTTTAAGACACCAATTCTTTTTTCATAATAAAGTAGCCATTAGGTGCAAATTATATCTTTTTGGTCATTAGAATCCTTGAAAAGCCACAATTAATCGTTCATAATAAAGTAGCCATTAGGTGCAAATTCGCATTGATATGTCATTAACGAAATATTCCATATGATGGAAGGCACAAATATGTTCGGAAAAGAAATAAAGAGAGACCACTATATTCAAAGACTTATTGCATCAAAGAATAACGGACTGATCAAGGTGATCTCTGGTATGCGTAGGTGCGGAAAAACTTATATTCTCATGAAACTCTTCTACGACTACCTGATTGAAAATGGTGTCAATGATGATCACATTCTGCGAGTAGCACTGGATGACAGAAGAAATAAAGAGTTGCGCAATCCAGATATGATGCTTGCTTTTATTGATTCACACGTGAAGGATAGCAAAATACATTATGTTTTCATTGACGAAATTCAGATGATGGATAACTTCATTGATGTTCTTAACAGCTTTCTACATATGGAAAATCTGGACGTATATGTCAGTGGCAGTAATTCGAAGTTCTTATCCTCGGATATTGTTACCGAGTTCAGAGGAAGAAGTGACCAAATTCAGATATATCCGCTTTCTTTTTCTGAATTTTTGTCTGTTTATGAAGGTGACAAAAGAGATGGATGGGAGGAATATTGGCGGTTCGGCGGCCTTCCTCAGGTGGTGCTGATGAAAAGCGAGGAGCAAAAACGTTCCTTCCTTCTATCAGTATTTGAAAACACATATAAGAGAGACATTTTAGAGCGACACAGTATACGGAAGCAGAGCGAATTCAGCGATGTCCTCAAAGTTATTGCCTCATCTATTGGGTCACTAACAAGCACCAGAAAACTTGCCCAGACCTTTAAGTCTGTATCACAAGTTTCTATTACAAGAGCAACGCTTGAAAAATATATTGCATTTCTAACTGATTCTTTTCTTATAGAACAAGTAGTTCGATATGACATAAAAGGGGAAAAATATATTGGCAGTCCCGTGAAATATTATTTTACGGATATCGGAGTAAGAAATGCCGTACTTGGTTTTCGACAGATGGAAGAAACTCATATCATGGAAAACATCATATTCAATGAACTGAAGCGACTTGCATATCAAGTTGATGTCGGTAGAGTTCAGGTGTCGGAAACAAACAAAAATGGTGATTATATTCGAAAACAGACGGAAGTAGATTTTGTCGTAAATAAAGCGGATCAACGATTTTATATTCAATCTGCCCTGTCACTTCCTACCAGAGAAAAGACTCTGCAGGAAGAAAAGTCCTTGATGAATATAGGCGATGCTTTCCAGAAAATCATTCTAGTCGGCGGGAGCGTAAAACCCTGGCATACAGAAGAGGGTGTTCTTATCGCAGGGTTACTGGATTTTCTTCTGGATCCAAATATTATATATCAGTAATTCATGTGTATGAGCCTTTGTAATCAAGTCTTGAACAGGCCATATTGAGCAAGATTTTGCTTTATCTGTTGAGTTCTCACCACAAGCATACGAAAAACAAGACATATGGAAAAATCCAAACAAAGCATTATCTGGAAATACACTAAGAGCGTATAATATACACAAAAGCACGTGCGTGCATATGCGTGTGTATGCGCGCACATTTGGTGTCGTGGTTGCCATGGGCAACTACGCTTAACAATGGAGGCAACATAATGGCTGCTCAAGACTGTGATTCTCAAAGTAAAGAACCCTGCGCTCTAACGTCTGCAGATTATGCTGCAATCATGAATGAAGACGACGGGTACATCAACCAAAAAGGTGCGCAGTTCTACACAATATCCAATTACGCTCATGCGGTGCAGTACTACCATATTGCCGCTGCTATGGGTAACTGTGACGCTATATCCAATTTAGGATATTGTTATCTTTACGGAAGAGATATGGAACAAAATACGTCGCTTGCTTTGGCGTACTTCCGCATAGCTGCTTCTCGCGGTCACATTGATGCCCTCTATAAATTGGGAGATATTTACTCAAGAGAGACCTGGGTTGCTAAAGACGCAGAGTTGTCCACGTACTATTATCTCAAGGCTGTAAATCTTATTGTTGATGAAAACTGGGACGCTAATCCGCAGGTTATTTTAGAATATACCGAGCTCCGAGACTATCCAAGCCTGTGCTTTGCGCTTGGAAGGGAGCTTTTGCCCAAGGGCGTGCTTTTGACGAGCGTTGAGGCAGCGTATCTTTTCCTTAAGCATGCCGAGCATGGATATCAAACGTTTATCACAAATGGTCAAACGATGTACGAAAAAAGCTATGCTCATGTAAAGGATCTCCTTGCCCAAGCGCAATTTGACGAGTTCCGTAAAAAATATAGCGAGCATCAGGAATAATTTGATTGTGGGAATGGCTTAGCGCACGCGCAGCTTGGCGCACGCGCAGCTTGGCGCACGCGCGGCTCGATGTCGTGCGCGGCTCGGTGTCGCGTACGCAGCTTGATTCTGCGCCATCTAGGCGCTGCAACGGCGCTTTTGGGCAAGCTTTTACAGAACATTTCGCTTAATATTCGAAAATATCCTTGTTTGACACGAGTTTTTGTGACGCTGCACCACAGAACCAAAAAACGTGTTTTACATTTTGCCAGGTAAGCGCGTTGGTACAGTTTTGAGAACCTCTCAAAAGCACCAAGAAGGGCAATTTTTGGTTTCAGAACTCGTGTCAAACGGGGTATTTTTCGAATTTTTCTCAAAAGTTTTTGTAAATAGG
>NZ_CFRCNA010000040.1:0-5632 GCF_986145555.1 Fannyhessea sp. | reverse complement strand
GTGGGTCAAATTAGTGTGGCTTTTCCATATATCACCAAATGATGAAACGAGTGTTAGAGCAGATACCATACGATAGAGCTAAATTTGCTGCCATCAGTGAAGGAAAATATATCACCGACACTCAACTCCTCTCCGAGATAAATGGTGCGAACAACGATATTGGGTTAGTGGGATATGCCAACAAACGTGGATTTTACACCTATCTTTCCATGCTTAATCCTGAGGACGACATGGCAGAGATGTTAAGCGTTATCTTGACATCTACACCAGCAAAACTTAAACAAGCAGAAGATGAAGCACGTACACCAGACGAAGACTCTGACCCCGAAGTGAATAAACGCTATAAACAAGAGGCCGATCGTGCCTATCATGATTTTATGGCAAAAAAAATGTTTGTCGAGCAGTATGCTTGGAATAACTGGCACGTTAAATTGCTCACATTGCAACTTAAGAGCGTCAGAACCTTGAATAAATATCTAAATACAAAATAAGATGAAGTATCTTTCATACATACTCCTCACTCTACTTGGTTGCATTTTCTACAGCTGCCATGATGAAGAACGAGAATTTGTGAACACACCTACCCAGCGCAAGAGGCAAGCCATTGAGGCGTTGAACACTGAGCTGGTTAACAACAAAGCAGGATGGTTGGTTATGTATTTCCCTAAAACAGATTCCTTGCTGTTTTCTAACATCAGTGATAAAATAAAAGCCGAATACCAATACGGAACTGACAGATATGGTTATGGAGGTGTTTGTTTTACCATGCGTTTTTTACAACATGGGAAAGTAGAGATGCGTGCCGACTTTGACCCCAAAAGTGTTGCTACTTCCATGATGGGCGAATACAAAATAGGGACAAATAGTTGCACCCAACTTACTTTTCTTACCACAAACTATATACACAAGCTGGTCAATGATAGTTATGGAGGCGCATGCGACTGGTTATACCAAGGACGTGATGAAGACGGATTTCTGGTATTCAAAACTGCCTCATACCTTAAGCCAGCATGCGAATATATTTTGATGAAACCCTTGCATGATGTGCATGAGTTTGCCGATGCGGTAAAACAAGCATACGATAACAGACGAGTATTTGAGCAAATGAAAAATCCACAGTTATATATACACAGAGGCGGTCGTGTTTACTTTCAGAGCGATTACTATCTTGGCAGAAACGGTGGACGCGTGGCCACGACCGAGAAACAGAGATATTATCTGTTTATGGAGGTGACGAAACCTAACCCTATCCCAGACTATCCACCTAAAGAATTTTCCGTGTTGGGTTCTGGATATTGTGGCACGCCTAAAGGTATTACTTTTAGAGCAGGTCTGCGATTGAACAACAAACAGGTGTTTGCCGACTTTCAACGTATTGGCAACCATTTCGAAGCTGAATTGGTAGAAGTGTATCATCCCGAATGGAGAAGCATTAGGTTAGTAAGTAAGCATCTACACCCAGAAGGAAAAATAACTGGTTTGAAAGCGGTTATTCAAGACGTTCCTACCAATGAATAAAATATAAACAGATAACAACGAACGGTATGAAAAAGAAATTATATATAACACTCTCAGCCTTTACCTTGATATTATTCTCAGCATGTTCACCTGCCGTAAACGACGATGCCGATGAAGACTACGACAAATTATTTCCATTTAAGGGAATAGAAAAACCAAAGATATCGTACGATGATCAAGCCTTGCAATTAGCAAGCATCGATATGAATGAGAATAGCTACGTCTACCCGGGAGTTGAGATTAACGGTGAGAAGCGTACTTATACGGTAACCCTGATTTGTTCTTTTTTTGAAAAGGAATTGCAAGGCAGCTTGGTGCCTGATGAAGAACTTTCCTCAACTTATACTATCAGATACATTGATGCTGACAAGACCCTGAAAACCTTTTTCACGGAAGCTGATGATTTTGATGATAGCGATGTAAAATTGCTTAAAAATGGAGAGGAGCAAAAAATTACTTTTCAAGCCATGTCTGGCTTCCCTATGTTTTTGCAAGTAAAGGGCGGAGGTCCAAGCAACTCATCTGTGCGCGCCACCATTTCGGCTGTATCCAATGATGGACTTACCATTGTGCGCCCTTTACATGTAGAGCAATTTCAAAATGAAGAGGGTATCAATTTAATTAAAAATCCATTTTGTGGATATATCATATTGCCATAAAGATAATGGGATAAAATCATGAAGAATAAACGTAACAGACCTTTTTGTATATTCATGCTGTGGTTGGCACTGTGCACCTCCATAACATCATGCACAACATGGCCCGATGAAACCATTGAGTCATCGTACATCATGCCTACATGGCCAGACCCAGAATATAAGTTTGTCAGGAATGATGAAAGTAGTGTTAATACATTAGAGTGTGAGCTGTTAAAAGAGCCTGCTGATATTGTATATCACTCGTTTATGAAAGAAGCTCGTATATCAAGTGTCGTACAGCAGGAGCGGATGAACGGATATTTCAAGCAAGGAGTGTATGGTAAAGCGCCATTTGATGAGATAGCTACATCTATGGTTCACCGTGTTGACAGGGATCGCATCCTCGCAGTCTTTCAACAATTATTCAATGAGTCGAGAGCATTGAGTGGTTACGGCTACCCTCGTCCTGCCGATATTCGCAACACCAAGGCACAAATGGGCAAAGGAGGATATATAGGCTATAATATTGGCGATGAAAACTTAGCGTTTGTTAATGCCAAAGGTGTAGCCGTGGCGGAAGTGTACTATGAGATGATTAGGGGAAGCATTTATTTGGATAAAATCCTGAATGTGCATCTTAACCCTGAGTTATACAACGACCAACAGCTTTTGAAAGATCAGGCAGCTTCAAATCTGGTAAACGGACATAATTACACAGAACTGGAACATCATTGGGACTTGGCTTATGGTTATTACCAATACTGGTTGCCCATTGTGCAAAAAAATGAACGCAGTGCGCTAAAGGGAAGTCGTATTAAACTTTACAACGCCTTTGCGGCAGGACGATTGGCCATGACCGAGTATAGGTTTGACGAGATGAGAACATGTCTTTATACCATTAGGCAAGAACTGTCTAAGGTGGTCGCCGTGCATGCCATACAGTTGTTGTCAGGCGAAGTGACAAATGCCAATTTACACGAGGATATCAGCAATGCCTTGGTATTCCTGTCGCGTGCCTATGGTGCCGTGTTCTCGTTGCAGTTTGCCGTGAATACAGAAGGGAAACCATTATATACCTTTGATGAGGTACAAACGCTTTTAGATGCACTTACTCAAAGCTCTGGGTTGTGGGATAAGCAGCGTCTGGAAGGCGATTCCACTACCCCTGGATCCATTGCCTATACTGTAGCACAAATCAAGCAGCGCATAAAATGATAAGCATATATGCGATAACTCTTATAAGAAAAAAGTAAAACTATGAATTTATATAAACTATTATTGTTAGCGTTCCTATGGTGTACGCTAGACGTAACAGCTCAAACACCTCCCAACTTGATATTGAACGGTGGGTTTGAAGAGTGGCGCGCCGCTGGCATCTATGAGAAACCTATGTGTTGGTATTTTTCAGTGGGTAGCATTGAAAAATCAAATCAATCACATGGTGGCAGCCACGCTGTCAAGTTAGTAGCAATCTCGCATACGCTATCTATAAGTGACCGAGCATACAACTATTATTATATGAACATTGAGGGCGGAGCAACTTATCGCCTTACCTATTGGTATAAAGGTACGTTACAGCGTCCCAATTGTGTTTCCACCGTGATATGGGGCAAAGAAAAGCGCAAAGTTAAAACGGATGCAAAGAAAGCTTCAAAGGATATGGTTACAGATGCATCCCCTACTGAATGGAAACAAAAAACTATAGATTTTGTCGCTCCGCAAGGAGTGGATTGCGCGGGATTTTGTTTTGAAATGAAAGAAGAAAATTCCGATGCCAATAACTATCTATTGATTGACGATGTGGTTTTTAAGAAAATAAAAAGTAGTACTATTACCGAGGATGTACCGATGCCTTATGATGTGAAAGTTTCTGCACAACAACATGAAATTTTTATGTCGTGGCATCCTGTGCAAGGCAGTGGCATCAAATACAATATTTTGCTTAATGGAAAGCAGGTATCTACAATAAGCACAACCGACTATATCTTGCAAAAAATGCAGCCTAACACTCCCTACGAAATAGGTGTGCAGACGATTATGCCTGACGGAAAGAAGTCGAAAGTGGCTAAAAAAAACATTACCACAGAATCAATAATACCAGGCAGGGAGGATGAAAATCGCATTCCCTACATCTATCAAATTAAGAACTATGGTGATTGTCCACGAAACATAGAGTTGTTTTTCAACGATTTGTATGATGTCAACGCTCAAATTAAATATACGCTTGACGGCATTCCCTTCGTCCCTGTCGACGGATACAAATTGGTTTTCAACAAAACGGGTAAACATATATTAGTTGTGGACATCATTGAGAGTGATGGCAAGGCTTGGACCTTGGAATATAACTTAAATGTGAAATAAGCTAATCAACATGAAGCATATATATAGTTGGCTATCAGTGATAATACTTGGCATGTCGTTGACCGCATGCCACACTGAGTCGGATTTAGAACCGTCTAAAATATTGATAGGGGATAACGACTTATCATCTATTGATGTGTTTACGCACGCGACCCGCATGTTAATCTTAAAGGGTGGGACTGATAAATACAAGTGCAATATCAACAACTCAAAGTTGGCTACCGTCAGCATCAACGAAGATACATTACGTGTTACAGGTATATTGGAGGGTGAAACGTATGCCACTGTTTGGTCGGGCGATGAGTGTCGCAAGTTGGATATAAATGTTATAGTGCCCAACATTACCTCTACCGAGGATGTCATACGGTTGTTCCCTCGGGATGAGAGCCGATCGGTAAGTGTCAATGGTGGAGGCGGCATGGCACAAATGAGTGTGGAAGACCCTATGCGTGTTCTGAAGAAGGTTAAGTGGAACGCCAAGACCAACATCATAGAAATAGATACCTATTGCGAGGGCGACGCTTATCTCCACATCACAGGGCAGGATCATCAAACCAAAACGATTAAAGTAGAAGTGCGATGCAAAGGCGAGGCTGATGAGTCGGGAGTATATAGCACCACGTCGAGAAGTTTAAGCGTTTTGATGCGCAACACGTTGGTGGTACATCGCAAAGGTGTGGGTGTATGGATATTTAATGAGGCAACCCCAACAGCCTCCAAGAAAACCATCAAGATTACGCCTACTATTATAAATCCCCAGCAAGGTACCTATGTTGATGTTGAGCTCGGTTTTCGCTATCCAGACGAGTTCAGCTCTCTAAAAGAGGGCAAACACAAATTATACGTCCAGGAAGTCAGGGCGAACCATGTAGTACTTGCCGGGCGTGGATTTAAATTTGTAATACCCTACGAGAAAAAATAATATATCTAATTTTCAATATATGTTTGCCATCTATCCTATATAACTTTTGGCAAAAGAAAGACGTATTCAAATTATTAATAAAACTATTGCTGTCCAATAAAACTTTTTGATACCCTATAAATTTAGGGCTGACTCCTTCATTAGGAATCAGCCCTTTTTAGTTACTTTGTAGTCTCTAAACAAAATTCAAAAT
>NZ_CFRCNA010000039.1:0-5952 GCF_986145555.1 Fannyhessea sp. | reverse complement strand
TTGTCAAAACGTAAGGATCAGCCTCGGTGCCTTTGGTGCCGCGGTTGGCAGCCTGGTAACTATCGCGGTCATCAGAAATACCTGGAATATCGGCGCCTTGACGCTGAACATCGTTAATAACACCAGAATTATCCGTGGCTTTTGCTTGAATGCTAAAGCGTTCATTGCGATATACAACTACACGTGTAGTATGTTTTGCCTCATCATGCGTTATTGACTCAACGAGGTTAGAAACACCGCTTACATCAGGTGTTTTTTCAATCTTGAGTTGTGGCGCCTTTGTATCGACTACTTTCAGCGTACCGGTAATGGTTGCCGTTGAATTGTCGCTAAACGTAACAGTAATTGAAACATTTTTGCCGCGTGTGTCAACTTTATCAATAGCAGGTGCATGACCTTCAGTAAAAGCATAAGGATTCTGTGCAAGCGAGCTACCAAGCAAACGCTTGGTGTCTTCGTTTACAAAATCAGACGGTGCAGGAGCAGCTGAATTAACTTCAACTTCTTTAACAGCACCTTGCAGTTGGTCTTGCGTAAAACGCTCGCTTTGAGTTTTGACAATAAACTTAAACTGCGTGATACTTTCATTTCCATTGCCATCAGTTGCAACAATAGTACGCGTGTATGTTCCTGTACTAGCATTAGCATTAAATTTACCGCTGATATTCAAGATATAAGGATTCTTACCATGATCCACACCTTGCGTATCGTGATCGGTTGTAATGGTAGCGTTCGGGAATGAAACAACAGCATTTCCTTTATTAGAGAGCTTGGCATCATTCACAATTCCTGAGTCGTCTACCACACGCACATCTACGCTAAAGTCTTCGTTACGATATACGGTAATAGTCCGCTGTTCGTTATCTACGTCAACGGCATTAGGCTTGCCAGACACCTCATGTTTTACAAACGTAACCACTGGAGCATTTGCGTCTGTAACCACTAATGTACCTTGGATTTCCTTGGTAGACCCATCAGAAAAGTGAGCAAGTATCGAAACTACCATACCGTCTTCATTAACAGCACTCGTGGAAGGAGCTCCACCCTTAAACGTATATGACGTTACTCCCCCATTGGCACTTGATAGCAACTTCTTAGTAGCTTCCGATACAAAATCTTCTGCTTTATACGTGAGTGGTTTATTAACCGAAATGGACTGTGTTCTACCCGAAACCTTGGTACTATCAAACTGAGCTGCTTGTTCTTTTATCGTAAATTTAACATCTGTCTGTTGCGTGTTGTCAACGCCATCCCACGTCTGAATTTTACGAGTATAGCTATTGTAGCTGCGCCAAGATTGATCGGTTGTTGTAAGTTTCATGTGCGGATCAATCGTACCTGAGATGGTAAGTACATACGGATTGTCCTGTGTACCGCATTTTGCACGATGATCCTTATTGTAGGTAGTAGAATCAGTTGTTATACCAGCAATATTACCAATATCACCAATTAAACGTGCGTCATTTACAACACCAGAATTATCACTCACGCGCGCTTGAATACTAAAACGCTCGTTGCGATATACTACGACCTCAACAGGTTGAGTAGTATGATGTACCTCAACTTTTCCAGCTAAAGGCTTACTTTGACTATCAACACCAGGGGTAGCAGCAAAGCTCACCTGCGCAGCTTTTGTATCTTGTACAATCAGTTTTCCAATGATTTGCGCTGTGGAATTATCGCTAAAGCGAGCAACAACTCTCACATCAAAAGGCACATAACTGCGGCCATTGCGTGTGGAAACTTTTCCTATTGATGGAGCGGTACCCGTAGGAGCGCCCTCAGCTTTTGCCCATTCGTAACTCACACCTTTTACGTTCTTTAAAGTGTTAAACGTTGTTTGGCTTACAAAATCGCGTGGCTTGAGATGCGCAGCTGGATCGTTTACCTCAACTGTTTGTTGTGCTCCTGTAAGGTTTTTATACTTTTGCGCTTGCGGTAAAACCTCCACAACAAATTCCATATAACCTGCGTGATCTGCACCATCCCAGGTATTTACCCTAAAAGTACGCGTACCCTGCTGGCGCGCAAGACCCTTGACACTTATAGTGTAAGGTGTTTTTGAGGTATCTTGATAACGATGTCCTTGCTGATATGCAGCGTCATTTGAGCTTAAGTAGCTTCCTTCAACGTTGCCCAAACGAGCATCTGTTACATGGTTTGAGTTATCACGCACCTCAACATCAAAACTGAATGCTTCATTGGCATACACCGTAAGCTTAGGCGCTTTTGAAGTGCTAAAAGAAGAACCAACTGTTTGGACATTTACAGCAGTGCCTGTAATGGTAACGCCCGTCTTTGCAACAAGAGAAACACTTGCAAGTTTGGTGTCTTGGACGCGCAGTTTTGCATTCTCAACGTCAACAGTTGATCCATCACTAAGCGTTATGTGAATAGTTTTGATCTGAGGATCTTTTCTGTACTGGTTATCAAAGCCTGTACATGCCTTGCCTTCTGAATCCAGATAACTGAATTTGGCATTTTTCGGAAGAAGCGCTTGCTTGCCGTTCGAAGAATATATAAAGCTGCGCACATCTGGAACTGTCGCATTTACCTCTATGGTCTGTTCATGTGCGCGAAGGTTATTGTACTTACGATTTTGTGGGAGCACACGAATCCTAAGGCGGCCGTCTTGCGTTTGGTCTTTCACATCCCAAGCACGTGCCGTCAATTCAAATGTTTGCTCAGCATTAGGGTCTGAAGGATGCTTAGGAGCAGTACCGGTAAGCGTCACTACATAGGGATTTGCCTTCGATCCACGCGTATCACGTGCACCATTCGTATCTTTTATATACGTTTGCTGAACAGTGTTTTCATCAGAGCTCACCCACGACGGGAAGCCTGAACCTGTGGCTGCTTGTACGCGCAGATCCTGTACGATGTTTGAGTTATCGCTACCTTTTACGCGAATCGTAAATTTCTCATCGGCATATACGTCCACGTTATAGCTGCCATCAGCATTTGCGTGAAGTACTTGCGTGTGTTCTTTTCCATCAGCTGTGTGCGTAACTTTTTCAAACGCAAGCTGAGGCTTTTTTGTATCATTGACACACAGATTGCCGGTAAAGTCGATAGTTGAGCCATCGCTAAACGTAGCTCGTACATATACAGGTTTAGAGCCGTTTCCCTTGTTGGTAAGTTTATCGATCGTTGGCGCAGAAGGTGTGGCATGTGAGCCAGGCGCAACTCCCCATGAATACGTAACTCCCTTTTTATGAGAATCACCCGAAGGAGCTTGACTTAGAAGTGCTTTAGTTCTGTCGTCTACAAAGCGTTCAGGCGTAAGATTTGCATGAGGGTCATTAACCTCAACCGTGACAAAACGGCCGTTTACTTTATTGCGATAACGCCCTGCTTGAGGAGCTACAACCACAGTTATCGGCATAGAGAACGTTTGAATGTTGTTGCCATCCCATGATTCAAACTTAAAGGTATACGTACGATTACCGTCACGATTAACGCCTTGTCCGCTAAGTGTTAACACATACGGGTGGTTGCTATCAACCGACATACCACGGTGCGTTTTTTGGTAATCCCAATGGTCACTTGAAAGACCAGGAACGTTTGAGCTTGTGGTAAGGAAATCGCTCATCTTATTGGTGGTGTCGGTTACCTTTGCTTGTACGGTATACGGCTCGTGATTATAAATCGTAAGCGTGGGTTTCACATTTCCGTTTGCGTCGGTAAGTGAAAACTCAGCAGATCCGTCTTGTGGCACCACTTCAACAGTGGAATAACTCAACGTGTCAGATGCTTTAAGCGTAAGCTTTCTATACTGCATGTCAGGCGCGTCACCTTTATGCTTTGCTGCATTAAAGCTAATCCAAAAACTTACACTTCCGTCATCATTCACCACAAATGGGTGCTTTGCATCGTTTTGCACTACATCGTAGTGGTCTTGATTTGCATTGATGATCGTTTGTTTAACTTTATCTTTTTCTGCTTGTGAAAGAACAATTTTTTGACCCTTAAAACGCACGTCGATCTTAGTTTTTTTGGCGTATGCTTCGGCTGCAATAACACGCACATTCAACGATTTTACTTCGCGGTTAGGTAAAAACGAGTTAAGACCATCATCAATATGTCTGAGGTCACCATACACACGAGTAATATCATCATCCCAAAAACACGGAAAACCAGAACCTGCCCATGCAATATTCATTTCACTATTCGGCTTAGCAATAACTACTCCGCTTAGGTCAATTCGGGCGTTATGGTGCACATATGGGTTTTGTGTATTGTTATCAACATCAACAGGTGTTTCTTTAAAATCGGCATTAAAGAGATTTTCTTCGGTTTTACCTAACTGATAGCTAATCGGTGAATTACTCTTATAGTCACTTGTCCACATGTACAAGCCTTGCTTATCATTTTTAGAGGTAAGCGAAATGTTAGTTTTTTCACCTTCGTGAACAACAACATATTCATTTTTAGTGGTAGGGTCAACTTTAATGTCATTCTTAGTACCATTTATGGTAATACCAAGTTCGGGCTTAAAACGAATGCCACCCCACTGCATATAATTACAGGTTGTCCAATTCTCATAGGAATGATAGCCTGCAGCATAATAGGGGTTATGAACATTGGTTGAATTAAAATCGTCAATTCGTGTATCGTAGGTAAACTCATAGGTATTGGTATCGCTACTATGTGTTTCAAACATAAATACACGATCAGAATTCTCTTGTATCAGTTGAGCGTAGTCTATGCGTTGATACTCGCTTGATTGGCCTTGCGCAAAGTCAAACTTATATTTATATAAGTTATCTACAAACGGCCCCATCTTAATGCCATCTTTGCCGTTGGTAAATTCGGCTTCATCGACCCATTCTTTTTGTCCACCGTTTATACGGTCTTTACATCCCGACTGCGGGTAAGACGTTCCCTCCCAGTAATGCTTATAGATGATATCTTTAAGCGTATGAGCAAAGCCTACATAATTCCAACGAGCAATAAGGCTTTTACCCCACCAAATGTTAACGCCGTCTTTTTCGTGGTGCGCGGCATAATATTTAGTTGGACCTTCTGCGGTACCTGTCACACGATTAGGAGGTAGAAAAACGTCTGCCGAGTCAAATATCGTGTCAAGCGTTGCTCCTTTTTGAGTAACCGTTCCGCTGATATTATGATTAGTAGTACGAATAAGTGCGGAATCTTGAAAAGTAATACCACGACTTGCATCAGAATTTTGAGATGAAACGATCGTTTGACCTTTTGGCGTACTGAAATAAAAATGGCCAGAACTGTGATTTCCATGATTACCATTAAAACGCACGCGCCAACGGTATCCAACTAATTTACCGTCTTTATCACGAATGGGCTGATTACTTACATACACCGTACCGTTTATTTCTTTAACAGTTGGTATTTCGGTAGGATTATTATGCGTACCATATAAAAAAGTACCAGGCTTATAGTGGTCAAATACATCGCCTGACTGACGATGATCAGAAGGATTCTCGGGAACAATGTACATACCACGTTTGTGCCAAAACACATAATCAAGCCAACGTCTAATTTCATCACGGTCACGAGCTTTTCTAATACCTAAAATTGCATTTTGACCAATAGCCTCATCGGTAGCTTCTGTATTTCCCGCCGTCTCATCAATAACCTTATTGCGCTCATCTTTATTCCAGCTCAATGCATATTGTAAAAATGCAATAGCGGAATTTTTTGCTTGTTGGAGCTTAAACTCCTCGGAATTAAACTCCTTTGCACCTTGTACCTTATGAAGTTCAAGGCCTTTAAGGTCAAAGTCTCTATCTTCATCTTCGGATTTACGCAAACTTGCAACAGAGCGCTTGGAACGAACAGTTGTAGTGGTTTGTGCAGATCTGTCTTGTGCTTGCGGTGTACTTGCATTATTAGTAGAAGGCTCCACACCAGGATTGCTGGCTGCAGAAGCAGATTCCTTCTTTTGAGTTAGGGGGGGGGGGAAGGGGTTTTTTT
>NZ_CFRCNA010000038.1:0-6322 GCF_986145555.1 Fannyhessea sp. | reverse complement strand
TGAGCGTTTCTGTGGTCAAGAGGTAGAACTTGTCACGCGTGCACAAGAAGGACGCAAACGTTTTACTGGCAAGCTCTCATCTGTTGCAGACAATACGTTTACTCTCATTGTTGACGGCCAAGATATGACGTTTACGATAGATGACGTAAAGTCGTGCAAAATTAAACCTACATTTTAGTTTTACATCGTACAGCAAGCTAGATTACATAAAGTATAAAAGGCGGTCTTCGTCTTTGTTGAAAGGATTTACATATGGCATCGAACATGGTAGAAGCACTCATTGATATTTGCCAAAAAACTCATTTAGATGAACTTTATATTGTTGATCGACTCGAACAAACACTTGCTAAAAATTATGCTGACATTTTACATCTTGAACATGGAGCACGTGTTACTATCGATCGTGTTACTGGTAAAGTGTATGTGTATGAGCTTATTCCCAAAGGCGAGCCCGATCCTGAAACAGGGGAGTATCAAGACTTTGATGAGCGCGATGTAACGCCAAAAGAAGCAAGTCGTTTAGTTGTACAACATACTAAGCAAGAGCTTGCCGAAATCATCCGCAGTGCTGGTCGTCAGCAGATTTTTGAAGAGTTTTCAAAGCGCGTTGGTGATCTTATCACCGGTACTGTTTTGCAAACTACCTCAGATTTTGCCATTATTAAAATACGTGATGGAGTAGAGGCAGAGCTTCCTTATTTTGATCCTCATCGTTATCCTGACGAACGAAATGAGCGTCCTGCTAATGAGCACTATGCCCACAATCAGCGTCTTCGTGCTTTAATCGTTGAGGTTCGTGATCCTCACGCTAATCAGCAGCAAATTAGAGGCGAGCGTCAGCGTCCATCCATTGTTGTGTCACGTACACACCCCGATCTTATTTCACGTTTGTTTGAGCTCGAAGTTCCTGAGATTTTTGATGGTGTTGTTTCAATTGCATCTGTTGCGCGTGAACCGGGTATTCGTTCAAAAATTGCGGTAAGCTCCACAGATCCTCATCTTGATCCAGTTGGTGCATGTGTTGGTCCTAAAGGCTCGCGTGTACGCACGGTGGTTTCAGAGCTTCGAGGTGAGCGCGTTGATGTTGTTATGTGGAGTGATGATCCTGCAATCAATGTTGCTAATGCGCTTTCACCTGCAAAAGTATCACGTGTTTTAGTTGATAAAGAAAATAATTATGCTACCGTGATAGTTCCTGACGATCAGCTTTCCTTAGCTATTGGTAAAGAGGGACAAAATGCTCGTTTGGCTGCACGTCTTACGGGCATGCATATTGACATCAAAAACGAAACGCTTGCAGCCGACATTTTACGCGATCTTAAGAAAGCACCTCAGCCCGTTGACAAAGACGGCGACTATCGCTGCGAATTTGTGAGCGAAGATAAAGGTCAATGCCGCAATGTTGCTCGTCCGGGTTCTAGGTATTGTCGTCTTCATGAACAACTTGCCTCGGGCGCTCAAAGCGATTTTTCCGATGATCCAGATTCACTCATTTAGTGCGCGGCTTTCCCTCGAAATCCGACACAGCCCCCAACGAAAGGTGTTTATATGGCAAAAACCCGCGTACATAACCTTGCTAAAGATTACGGAATGTCAAGCAAAGAGATGCTTGATCATTTAGCTCAACTTAAGATTCCTGTTAAAAGCGCTTCTTCTACGATCGAAGATGCATATATCTCTATTATTAAAAAAAGCTTGCAGCCTATTTTAGAAGCACGTGCTGCCGAGATCGAAGCCAAGAAGCTTAAAGCCGAGCAAGAGCGCGCTGAAGAAGAAAAGAAGGCCGAGCAAGCTGCGGAAAAACAACGTCTCGAAGTCGAAGCTCGCCGCGAAGCAGAGCGCAAAGAAGAAGAGAAGAAACGCAAAGCTGCCGAAGCGGCTCGTAAGCGTGCAGAAGAAGAAGCTGCAGCAGCTAAGGCGCGACTTGAAGCTGAACAAGAGCGCACACGTGTTAAAGATACCGCGCCTCGTGCAACTTCTGGTTTTTCCAGTCTTTTAGATCAGATTGCTCAGCAAGAAGTGGTTCTACAAGAAAACCTTGAGCAAAAAAAGAAAAAGGCTGAGCATAAAAATGCTAAAAATGCCAAAAGTGCTCATAAAACTTCTGTAGTGGCTGCGCCTTCGTCTTCACACGAAAAAACACATAATGCGTCTGCGGCTCCTCACATTTCATCAGCTGAGGCACCATCTCGCGTAGATTCCGCTGATATGCCTCATAACAAGCGTCGTCGTAATTCATCTCATATGTCTAGAGACGACATGGATTATAACGATTCAGAGCAGGGGCGCTCTCGTAAGCAAAAACGCGGACGTCGTCAGGAGTCAGGCGAAGAAGATCGCTATTCTCGCATGGCGCGTGAAGCTGCGGCCTATAGTCATGCACGCGTGTTCGAAGAAGCACGTGAAGCTGTTGAAGAGGCAAATCGTGCCTCTACGGGTCGTCGTAAAAAGCGTAAAGAGCGTAGACAACAGCAGGCAGAACAGGCTGCAGAGCAGCAGAAGATTCAAGAAGCTCTTGCTAATGATCAAGACATTTCACAACTTGATACTATTAAAGTTCCGCAAGGTTCTACCGTTTCTCACTTGGCAAAGTTGTTAAACGTTAATGCTAACGATATTATTAAACGCTTATTCTTGCTTGGTTCTCCTTTAACGCTTACCGAGTCTATGTCTGATGATCTTATTGAACTTGTTGCTGATGATATGCACCGCGATATTAAGATTATGACCAAAGAAGAAGAAAACACCTTCTCATTCTACGATGATCCTAAAGACCTTAAACCTCGTCCGCCCGTAGTTACCGTTATGGGTCACGTTGACCATGGTAAAACGTCGCTTTTGGATGCTATTAGACACACAGGCGTTGCGTCTGGCGAAGCAGGCGGTATTACACAGGCGATTGGTGCATCTCAGGTTCGCATCAACGGCCGTACAATTACCTTTATTGATACGCCAGGTCACGCTACATTTACGGCAATGCGTGCGCGTGGTGCTAAGGTTACCGATATTGTTATCCTTATCGTTGCTGCCGATGACGGTGTTATGCCTCAAACGATCGAGTCTATTAACCACGCAAAAGCTGCAAATGTTCCTATTATCGTTGCGGTTAACAAGATAGATAAACCTGGTGCCGACCCCAATCGTGTTCGTCAAGAGCTTACCGAGCATGGTGTTATCCCTGAGGACTGGGGCGGAGATAACATGTTTGTTGACATCTCGGCTAAAAAACACATAGGCATTGATACGCTGCTTGAGTCTGTTTTGCTTGAGGCCGATGTGTTGGAGCTTAAAGCCAATCCCGATACCTTTGCTTCGGGTAATGTTTTGGAAGCAAAACTTGATCGCGGCCGTGGCTCTGTTGCAACGCTTTTGGTTAACCGAGGGACCCTCCATGTTGGTGACGCTATTGTTGCAGGTCTTACCTTTGGTAAAATCCGCGCTATGATTGACCCGCGTGGAAATAATGTAGAAGTTGCTCGTCCATCCGATCCTGTTGAGGTTCTTGGTTTGCAAAGCGTACCTGGTGCAGGTGATGAATTCCGCGTCTTTTCTGATGAGCGTGATGCTCGTGCGTTGGCTGAACAGCGCCAGCTTAAAGCACGTATCGAAGAGCAAAATCGTGTTCGTCACGTTACCCTTGAGAACCTCTTTGATACCATGGCAGCCTCCGATGTTAAAGAGCTTAATCTCATTATCAAAGCTGATGTTCAAGGTTCTATTGAGGCACTTCAAGATTCGCTCGACAAGATGGATCAGTCTGAGGTTCGACTTAATACCATTCACTCGGCTGTTGGTGCAATTTCAGAAACCGATGTTGTCTTAGCAGACGCTTCAAATGCAATTATTATTGGATTTGGTGTGCGTCCCGAAGCTAAAGCGCGTGCAGCGGCTGAACGTCAAGGTGTTGAGATTAGAACGTATAGTGTTATTTACAAAGCTATCGAAGATATTGATGCCGCACGTATTGGTATGCTTAAGCCAACCGAACAAGAGGTTCAAAGTGCAACCATTGAGGTTCGAAGCACCTTTAAGGTTCCAAAAGTTGGTATCGCTGCTGGTTGTATGGTCGAAGAAGGCGAAGTTCACCGTGATGACTTATGCCGTTTGGTTCGTGACGGTATTGTTGTCTACGAAGGTAAGCTTGCATCTTTGCGTCGCTTCAAAGACGATGTTAAATCTGTTAAAGCAGGATACGAATGCGGTATTGGTTTAGACGGATTCCAAGATATTCACCCTGGTGACACTATTGAATCTTATCGTATTGAACAAGTTGCTCGTACAGAGTAGGTAGGTATGAAACAAAATCAGCAATCACGCCATATTAACCATATTGCGCGTGAGAAACTTGCACATATATTGCTTTTTGATATAGCAGATCCCAATTTATCGCTTGTAGTGGTGAGCGATGTTGAGGTGTCGGTTGATAAGTCACTCATGGTTGTATATGTAAGTTGTGAGAGTTCTCGCTATGAAGAAGTCCAGCGTGGTTTTGCGCGTGCAAAAAGCAGGATTAGACGTCTGCTTGGTCACGCGCTTGACTGGCGCGTAACTCCTGCGCTTGTGTTTAAGATTGATCCCACAGCCGATCAAGCCGAGCGTATTAGTCAGGCTTTGCAGGATGTACCCAAAACGATCCACGTTTCTAAGGATAAGTTTGGCTATCCCATAGAAGAATAATTGAGCTTCTAGATGAGCTGCTTATGTATGCGGCATGTAATCTGAGCTTGTGGTTTATAACATAGATTCTTAAGAAACGTAAGGAGTTCATCTGTCATGAGTGACAAAGAACTATCTCATAAAATGCAGGTATTTGCTGCATTAAAAGAACTAGTGGAAAAGAGCCAAACAATTGCAATTTGTGGCCATACATCACCTGATGGTGATGCATTAGGTTCTGCTTTGGGATTAGCTTTAGGTCTTAGATCGCTTTTTCCCGATAAACATATTGTTAATCTTTTAGCTGATTCAGTTGATCCTGGTCATATTTATAGCTTTTTACCAGGTATTACTCAAATGGTTCACGCAGGTGATTATGCCGAAACGCCCGATCTTATGATTGTGGTAGACCTAAGTGTTTCGCATCGTCTTAATGACGCACAGGCTGTGCTCAAGCGTGCACACGCAACAGCTATTCTTGACCATCATCCCTGTGAGCACCCGTTTGGTGATGTATCCTACATTAAGCCTGATGCCGCTGCTGCAGGTGTTGTTATCTTTGATTTCTTGCGTTATTTGGGCGCATCTATTACACCCGATATTGCTCAGAATCTTTTCTGCGCGCTTATGACCGATACAGGAAGGTTTCAATATCAAAATGCTAATCCCGAGGCGTTTGAAGTTGCGTCTCAGTTGGTCAATTTTGGTGCCGATCCATCAGTTGTTTCGCTGAATATTTATCAAAACGCTTCTTTAGGCTATCTCCATCTCAAAGCGCTTGTTATGGGGCGTATCAGTTGTTTTTGTAATGGAAAAATTGCATATAGTTATGCCACGCGCGCCGACTATGTCCGTTTTGGTGTGTCTTTGGAAGAAAGCGAAGGTCTTGTTGATGCTGTTCGCTGCACGTCAGGTGCTGAAATCGTGCTTTTCTTAAAAGAAGTCTGCGATGCTACTATTCGTGGAAATCTTCGCTCTAAATCAGAGATTGATATATCTGGTGTTGCTGCTTCTTTTGGCGGAGGAGGCCATAAAGCAGCTGCTGGATTTACCATTGACGCATCTTTGGATGAAGCATTTTCGCTTGTTCTCCCTAAGTTACAAGAACTCATAACACAGAAAGAATCCTTATGAAGCGTGGCCAAAGCGGTATCAATTGTTTAATTGCGCTCCATAAGCCCAAAGGCATAACATCTCATGACTGTATCAATGCTTTACGTAACATTTTGCATGAGCGTCGTATTGGTCATGCAGGGACGCTTGATCCTTTAGCTGATGGAGTCTTGCTTATAGGTATTGGACAGGCAACTCGTCTTTTATCTTATATTGTTGGTCACGATAAAAGCTATGAAGCATCTATTACCTTTGGACAGCAAACTACCACTGATGATACCGAAGGCGATATTTGTGCCTCATCAATGGTTCCTGCTTGTGTTGAAGATGCATCGTATGCACAGCGCGTCCTTCATCACTTCACAGGTCAGATCCAACAAGTACCACCTGCGTATAGTGCCATATCGCTTGGAGGTATTCGTGCCTATAACGCGGTTCGACAAGGTGCACCGCTTGATCTTTCGCCTCGTTGTGTTTATGTACACAAGGCAGAGCTGAGCAATATCACGTTTAACCCCTCTACGCATGCACCTATCTGGCATGTTCATTTTTG
>NZ_CFRCNA010000037.1:0-6339 GCF_986145555.1 Fannyhessea sp. | reverse complement strand
GCAATTTCTGACGAGGAATTTGTCAAACTCTTCTCTGCTGATAAGCCCGTTTTGTTTGCGTTCCACGCATATGCTGGTAGCATTCGTCGTTTGATTTGGAACCGTCCAAATCATGATAACTTCTGTGTTCACGGATACGAAGAGCAAGGTTCTACTACAACACCATATGATATGGTTCGTCAAAATCATATGGATCGCTGGGCTTTGGCTCAAGATGCTTTGCGCTTGGTTGATGCAAATAAGTGGAAAGATCAGATTGACGCTTGGGAGAAATTCCGCGCTGATGCGTTCCAGTTTGCGGTAGATAAGGGCTACGACCATCCAGCCTTTACCGATTGGAGATGGCACGACGCAAAGGACTCTGCCGAGGTTTTGTCTGCAACTAAAGCAACGGGTGGAGATAACGAGTAAGTGTCTGCGTGGCTTTGCGTAACGGCTTGTATTTGCCGCCGTGATATTTGACATAGCATGTATGAAAAAGCGCACATAGATTAGCTATGTGCGCTTTTTATATCTCAACCGCTCTTAACTTTTTTAACTACGATATTAAACAAACTCGCCCACGCGCTTTATGAGTATGAGCACGTGGGGGATACGTATATTGGTCTTGTGTACTTATTTTTTCGCGTGTTTCTTTGCGTGTTTGCGCGCAAACCCCAATCCAGCGCCTAGCATGCCAAAAGCTTCGCATATCCATGCGCTGAAGTTCAAAGCATCGCCTGTTTGAGGTGTGTGCTGCATAGACGTTTCACGTTTAAAGTGTGCTGCCTCATGATGGTTGTGGTCGCTATTCGAGGTATGGTTATCACTGTTTCCTGTTTCATTATGTTCATCTGTTGTGGCGTTTGAAGCTTCACGAGGTAAAACACGATCAATTGCCACTGCCAACACGTGCGCAGAGTGTGCATAACCCTCTTGACCTGATAGAGGATCATCAATTACGCCATCGCCTCCAACAGCAAGAGTTGGCTTACCAAGGAAATCGCCTACAAAGGCAATGGAGCGACCAAACCGTGCTCGTTCTCCATCATCGCGGATAACGCCTACCTTGTTTCCAAGCTTGCTGATAGCGGTAACGCCTTGGGGAATGTCTTTTACACGAAGTATATAAGCAGCGCCGTTTTGATCTTCTCTACCTGCTCCAATAGCTAAAAGAGCATCGGGATTATTTTTGCTTTGAGGTAGTGCGGCTACCGCCCAACCAAAACTGCTTTCTTGTGCTTTTCCAGTTAAAACATAAATATCGGGATCGTTTTTCTGCACGTTTTCAGGATCTATAGCACGGTGCTTGGGTGCCGATTTTGTGCCAAGAACAAGTGCAACTCCGCCATTTCTTTGTTCGGTTATGGTACCGCCATCAAAACCGATTACAAAATCATCTAGACCGTCACCGTTAACATCGCCTACATTTGCAACGCTGTTACCAGCTCCTAGTCGCCAAGAGGCATTGTCGGGCATGCTAAGCTCATAGCCTACAGACGACTTACCACTATCATTAGATGAGGCGTTCGTGACCACGGAACTCATCGTATCTGCGCTTCTTGTTGCAGAGGCTGCATTAACACTATCAGAGAGTGTATTTTCCAAATCAACGGGTTTGTGTTCTTTTGAGCCATATACCACCCACGCTTTTCCGGGTATATGACCCTGCGTGGTAAACGTGTTAAAGTCAGTGAGCACGTAATCGGCTATTCCGTCGCCATTAACGTCTCCTACTTGGGTAAAACTACTAAGCGTATGATTCTTAGGCGTTTTGACCGTCCATAAAACGTCTGCATGAGCAGCTTCAAGGTCTTTGAGGTTGATATTGCGTCCATCTTTATTGCCTTTAAGAATATATGCGGTGCCGTAGCTTGCCTCTTTGCGACCCAGAGCAAAAGGTGTATTCGCAACAACAAAACCCACGTCAGCAAGTCCATCACCGTCAAAATCACCTACGCGCGTAACTTGATAACCTGCGCCACCCGCATCAGAAGGCATTTCTATTACATAACCGCGGTCAGGGGTAAGTTGATTAAGATTGGTTTTCGCTAAATCTTTTCCACCGTAAATAACCCATATTTTTCCTGTGGTAACAGAAGTTGCCGCTATATCATCTATGCCATCTCCATTAACGTCGCCAATGATTGCCACGCTAAAGCCCATTGCCGAATCAGTTGCCGGGTTATCGGTTTTCTGTGGTCCTTTAATGGTAATAACGTCTTTGTTATCTGCAATTGTTGTTCCTTTGGTACCGCCTTGTGTGCCACCTGGTATGATCTGTATTTCTCCCGTAACGTTAAATACCCAGCCATGTGTGGGTGTTGAGTCTTCGTAAAATGGATCAAATTTATACTCAGAACGAATAGCGTTTCCCGAAACAATATCAGGCTTTCCGTCTCCTGTTACATCGCCCGTTGCTTGTGCAAGCGCACCTCCTAAACCACTGGTAAACTCACCAAGCCATGATTTTTGATCAGCTTCGTTTACGGGTGTATACGCGGGCGCGGCACTTGGCGCTGGGGGTTCGGGATATAAGGGCTTGGCAGGCGGCGTTGTTTGGTGTTGTCTGCGCATATCAGCTGTCCATACGTCAACTTTTCCATTGGTATCTGCGGTGTATATAGTGCTTAGCTGGCTATCGCTGTCGCTTGGGGGCAGTACGCCCACAAAGTATCCTGCGTCGCCCTCGCCTTCTTCACTTGCTAAAAACGCTGATTGATTTGATGGAATACCATCCAAACCAAGTCCACTATTATGATTTTCTAAAAGAGCGGTTTCGCTTACTATAACCGCACCTGGATGTTCTTCGTGATCGGGTCGGGCAATTACCAGCGCACCTTTATTATCAGGGTCGTATGCAGGAATATAACCCAGTGTCATTCCAATACGGCCTCTATTTGTCTGGCGTATCAGTGTTCCAGCATGTTCTTGTCCGCGCATAACGGCGTTTTCAGATGTTGAGGAGGTTTGTACGTGAATATCTCCACGTGCCTCTTTGCTGCCAAAAATAACTGCCACGGCTCCCGTATTGCCATTTGCAAAAGGTGCGCCAATAGCAAAATCGTCACAATCATCGTCGTTTATGTCGCTCATAGCAACCATTGACGTGCCAAAACCGCCTTCGGTACCGTAAATAACAGTTCCCGCCTCATCCGCACTTCCACTCTCTGCACTTACGGGAATTGCATACACTTTATTCAGGCGAGGAAGTCCAATACCAACAGTTTGGTCTTCTCCGATAGCATAGTTAAGAGGCGCAAGCGTTACGCGAGGCGCGCTTTGGGCAGTGGGGTCGCTACCATTGCTTAAATCGTTTTCTGCAAGTTCCCATACTTTGGTTGCTTTTGCACCGTTTGTGTCCGATGTTGGTATTGATTCGTACCAATACACCTTTTTACCAGCTGCAACATACATTCCTGGTACGTCTAAAGCCGATGTTGCTGATGTGATGGCATATACGTTGTCGCTAAACGTAAGCGTCGAGGACACTACAAACTCTTGCGTCCGTGCGATGGTGCTGTTGGCTGCCGCATTCTGTGATAGGCCTTCAGGCACAATTGAATTGGTTTTTTCGATCAACACTTTTTTGCCGTTGGCAATTGCCAGCGTAGCAGTTTCGCCTCGTTTGGTTTTTACGCACGAAACCTTCCACGTATCAGATGGGTCGTCTTTGGTAGGAAGGCTTATGTGAGCAGCTTTTTGTTGCTCGTTAATGCTTTTTACTACATCGTCTTCGTCAGAGCCATAGGGAATATGGTCAACAACATGAATTTTTTGTTGTGCTTCATCCACAAAGATCATATCAGGGCGATTGTCTCCAGTGACATCGCATGAAACAGGAAGGGGCTTTCCTGCATCGGTATATGTAACGCGTGAGGTTTTGCGAATACTATCGCCGTAACGGCTTCCGTCAATACCCGACCACTTGCGTGCGTCAGAGTCTGCAATCGAGGCAACTCTTTCATCGGGTTCAGGCACATTCCTTGTGCTTTGTTGCGATTTTATGGCAGGGTTGGCGTTTGTATTAACGACAGATGATGTGTTTGTAACATTGGACGTGGCTTCTTGTGTTTGTGCGTATGCCTGTGGTAGATGCGGTGCAAGGGGAGAAAATGTAAAACACGCAGCTAGTACGGGCGTTGTAAGTGCTGCATGTATGGCATAATACGCAGCACTGTGTTGACGAGAGTTATTCATGGCACCATCCTTGGATAAGGAAATATTAATATAGACAGTGGTATCTATACTAGCCTAAGTTAACCGAAGATAACATAAGAATGCGTAAATATGTTTGTGATGATACACGCGAAGCTTCGACTTGAAAAAACAAGGCATACGCAGAAGAGCGTATGCCTTGTAAACAATTGCGTTTATGCTTATACACGCCGTGTTTATAAACGGCTTATGTCAAAAATGACGTTTTGCCGCATGTTCTGCCTTGTCTGTTATCTCATGTGCTTTTTGTGTGCACGTGCAACAGCAATGCCACTTGCTAACGTAAACGCACCTAAGAGAGCCCCCATCAAGTTAAGCGCTGTGCTTGGATCTGACGTTTGAGGTGTTGTCCGCATGTGTTTCTGTTTTGCCGCGCTCTGGTGATTTGAGTTGTTAGTGCTGTCGTGGTGATTGGACCCATTATGATCTGCGTCTGTATCATCATGTTGGGGTGGAGTTTTTGGTGTTTGTTCTTTGTGCTTGGCGGTTGCCAAATCGATCTCAACAACTTTAAGTGTCTGTGGCTCCCGCGTAAGCTGGGTGGTATCACCTTCATGCGTTTGCCAATTAACCTCAAAAGCAATATCTTCTAGTGGCTGTTCACCAGTTGGCACAGATGTTTGTCGCAGTACGTATGAGCCTGGTTGTAAATACAGTTTGTTTTGGACTTCGTAATAACCCTCTTTATGCAAGGCGTCTTTGGTTTTCATGGCGGCAACCAAAGCATCGCTTGTTTGGGGTTTGTCTTTTGCAAAATCGTTACTGAGCGATATGTTTTTCTTAACCAGCGTTTCTTGAGTGCCATTTTTTTGATATAAATCAAATGTACCCGTGGTAACAGGGGTCTGTTGGTGCGTTGTATCATTGGTTTTATACTGATGAAAAACAACTTGCGTTGGAATTTTTCTAAATGTCACATAATAATATTTTGTATCTAGGCGTCTGATTGGTTTGCCATCTTTCATTTCGTAACCAAATGAAAGATAGTGATTGCCCGAATCCTCTGTGGTGTCGTTGGTGTTTTCAAATTTTCCGCTCTTTGGTTTGTCTATATCGTTATCCCAGTAGACGTATCCAGGAACATGCGTAGACGTGAGTTGTTCGAGCGTGGGGCGAAATACGCCTGTTTGTACACCATTTTCTACCTTTGGTGCATAGGGGTCTTGATCAAATGAGAGAATGGTGTATTTTAAGTCGTTGCTTTGACTACGACCAAAGCGCGCAGGGTCGGTTATCACGGGTTTAGCAAGATCGCTTAGGCCCTGTATTTGATGATTTGGCACTGATGAAATTACAAAGCCTAAATCCTTTTCCTTTTGTGTCAGTGATGGGTGTTCATCAGAGTTTCCTCGCTGTTTAAGTGCGGCGTTCGCGTTAGTTTGTTTTGTTTGCGCGCGATATGCAAGGTCGTCTACAAAATGGAATTGAGCGCTCACGCGCGGCATTGCTTCATATATAAAAAACGCAAAGGGTTGGCCACCCGTATTGGTTTGATCTCCGTAATTAGTAAGCATGCGCTCGTTGAGTGAGCCGTCGCTGTGAAAAACAATTTTGTAATAGAGATAATGGTCGCGTGAATTAAGTTCAATATACGTTTGTTTGTGTGAATCACGTGCAAGCTCTAGACCATTAAACTCAAACGAATAGGGATGCATAGTATAGGCAACCGTTGCTTTTGAGCCTGCATATATGCTTCCGTCTTTAAGTATAAGACCGTTTCTTGTTTGATATCCCTGAGCATACATTTTATTAAATAATCCAGTTGTAGAATATTTTTTTACAACGGTATAAATCGTATAAGTGCCCGCTTCGTCTTTAAGAATATTATCATCTATAAGCTTAGGGGTCTGTGTGCGATCACTATCAGCTGTAAAAAAATATTTTTGAATTGAATCATCGTGCTTAAACGCAGTGGCGATCTCTTCATCACTTATAACGTCAGGAAAAGGATTTTTAATATCAAGATCTTTTTTACGTTGATACACAACCTGATCGTCGTCTTCGCTTGTTTTTTCAAGGTTGTCTTTTGGTTCTTGAGAGAGCTGTGTAGGATGATCTCCCAAACCGTTCTTCTTTGTCGATTGGTTTTGAGCATTATTGGCTTGGATGCTCGTAACGCTTAATCCTGTATGGGGGGGGGGG
>NZ_CFRCNA010000036.1:0-7542 GCF_986145555.1 Fannyhessea sp. | reverse complement strand
GTTAAACAATCATAAAAACACATTGTCTGCATATTTAAACGTTCATATAATTAAGCTAATTTCATCAAGAGAAAGGAATGCATATGAGTGCTATCGATGAGATTACGAGAGATTCGTGGCTCAATAAGACGTTTCCCGAGTGGGGAACGTGGCTTACCGAGGAGATAGCTCAGGCTAAAGTTCCAGAAAAAACACTGTCTATGTGGTGGTTAGGCAACATGGGTATCTGGATCAAATCAGATCACGGCACTAATGTTGTCATTGATATGTGGAACCAAACAGGAAAACAAACCATTGGTTCTGGTCATATGAAAAAAGGCCATCAAATGATGCGCATGAGCGGTGTGCGCAACTTACAACCCAATCGTCGTAATCAACCGTTTGTTATTGATCCATTTGCAGTTCGTGATATCGATGTTTTATGTGTAACGCACTCACATTCAGACCATCTTGATCAAACAACCGCTGCTGTTGTAACACGTAATTGCCCTAATGCTACCTTTGTAGGTCCACAAGATGTTGCCGACAAATGGATTGCATGGGGAGTTCCTGCAGAGCGCATTGTTGTTCTTCACCCAAATGAAAGCGTTAAAGTTAAAGACGTTGAGGTAAAGGCTCTTGAGTCGTTTGACCGTACCATGTTGCTTACCGTAGACGATCCTAATGAGTCTCTTAAAGGTAAGCCTGTTCGCGATATGAATCAACTTGCTCTTAACTACCTTGTTAAAACTGACGGTGGTAACGTTTACCACGCAGGTGACTCTCACTACTCCAATATGTACGTAAAGCACGGTAAAGAAAACAAGATTGATATTGCCTGCGTTGCATATGGCGAGAACCCAATTGGTATTACCGATAAATTAACCTCCTCTGATGTTCTTAAGGTTGGAGAAGCTCTTCAGACTAAGGTTATTATTCCTACGCACTACGACATTTGGACCAACTTTATGGCCGATCCTAAAGAAATTCTTATGCTTTGGAAATATCGTAAAGATCGTATGCAGTACAAATTTAAGCCATTTGTATGGCAAGTTGGCGGTCGTTATGACTATCCTGGCGACACTGATCACATGGAGTACATGTATGACCGTGGTTTCCACGATGCGTTTGATTATGAGACTGATCTTCCATATGACGCATTCTTATAAGATGAGCCGTACCGTGAACTTCAACCGGATGTGAGTGTGAAATGCTTAAATATTTTTATGATAACAATCTTGTCTACTACGCCGAAAAACAGCCTCAAGACTGGAAAGAAGCTATTCGTATGAGCTGCAAGCCTTTGCTTGACAACCATATGATTGAGCCAACCTATGTTGACACTATTGTTCAAAACGTTGTAGACAACGGCCCTTATATTGTTATAGTTCCTGGCATTGCAATGCCTCACGCGCTTGCAACTGCTCCGGGAGTTTTGGGAACAGGAATCGCATTTACTAAGTTTGAAGCTCCTGTTACGTTTTATGATCCCGCCACAAAAGAGGAGCCGCAGGCACAATTGTTCTTTACGCTTGCTGCAAAAGACTCTGATGAGCATCTTAAAAACATTCAGCGTCTTATGGATCTTTTGATGGACGAAGAAAAGGTTGAGCAACTTAAAGCTACTCATTCTTTAGAAGACTACAAAAAGCTTTTGTAGTTTAAACATTGGTGGTAATTGCACAAGTGGTGCAAAGGAGTATATACGTCGTTTAAGACAAAGGAGGCACAATGGATATTGCAGGAATTTTATTAGCATGTTGGTCGTTCTTTGCTAAAAATATTCTTACCCAACCGCAGTTTATGATTGGTTTTATCGTACTGATCGGTTATATCCTGCTTAAAAAGCCCTGGTATGAATGCTTAGCAGGCTTTTTAAAGGCAACATGTGGATACTTGATTTTGTGTGTAGGTTCAGGCGGCTTGGTCAAAAACTTCCGTCCTATTTTGGTTGGTTTGAGAGACCGTTTTAACTTAAGCGCAATGGTTATCGACCCATACTTTGGTCAAAATGCAGTAACCGCAGGTGTTGAAGAAACATTTGGTCGTATGTTCGGCGACGTTATGTTGCTTTTGTTATTCGCATTTATTATCAACATCATTGTTGTCCGCTTTAACAAACTTACTAAACTTCGTGCTATCTTTACCACAGGTCACGTACAAGTTCAGCAAGCATCTACTGCGTTCTGGATTATTTTGTTCTGCTATCCATTTATGGGTCGCTGGGAAATCTTGGCAATCATGTCAGTTATCTTGGGTCTGTACTGGGCTGTAGGTTCAAACCTTACCATTGGTATTTGCCAAGACTTAACTGATGGTGGTGGCTTTGCTGTTGCTCACCAACAGATGTTTGGTTTAACGTTCTTTGCTAAAGTTGCAGAACTCTTTAAGCCTAAAGATGGTAAAGAGCCTAAGCGTATGGAAGATGTTGAGCTTCCTGGTTGGCTTTCAATCTTCAACGAGAACATGGTTTCAACTTCTATCTTGATGCTTTTGTTCTTCGGTATCATTTTGGCTGTTTTAGGCAAGGATTACCTTGTGGCGCTTAAAGCACTTAAACCTGAAGATGACTTCTTCTTCTACATTCTTCAAACCAGCTTGTACTTTGCTGTTTATCTGGCAATCTTACAACTTGGTGTTCGTACCTTCGTGGGCGAGCTTACCGAGAGCTTCCAAGGTATCTCTAATACCATTCTTCCAGGTGCCGTTCCTGGTATCGATATTGCAGCAACCTTTGCATTTGGTTCACCAAACGCTGCAACTATCGGCTTCTTGGCTGGTGCTGTAGGACAATTTATTACCATTGCCCTTCTTATTGTTTGCCAGTCACCAACCATTGTTATCGCAGGCTTTATTCCAGTCTTCTTTGATAACGCTGCTATTGGTGTATTTGCCAATAACCGTGGTGGTTACAAAGCCGCACTTGTTTTGCCTTTCATTTCTGGTGTTGTTCAAGTTTTGGGTTCAGCGCTGTTCGCAAGCTGGATTGGTTTGGCTGCATACGGTGGATACCTTGGTATGCTCGACTGGGCAACGGTATGGCCAGTTGCAACCCTCGTTATGAAATACCTTCCATTCGTTGGTATTGCAATTGTTATCGTTGTTCTGCTTGCTATCCCACAACTTCAATACCGCGCTAACCCCAAGGGTTACTTTATGCAGGTAGAGGATTACGAAAAATACAAAGCAGAATTCAAAAAGGCATAAGCTTTAGCGTCTTTACTTTGTATGTGTTGATTTAAGTGCGTGCTCATAGGGTGTTTGTTGAGCACCTGAGCACGCGCTTTTGTTTGAATTGCGTTTGATACGCGCACTGTTTATTTTAGGAGGATATCATGCGTGTTTTGGTTTCTTGTGCTAATGGTTCTGGAACTTCTTTAATGCTTTTGCAAACGGCTACTAAGGCTCTTACCGCTTTAGGATACAAGGTTACCGCAAGCAATCACACCTCTATTGCCGAGGGTAAAAGCACCGCTAAAAGTTACGACGTTGTTTTCACACCACTTAACTTTGTAAACATGTTTGACGACGCTGCTAAACAAGGCGTTACCGTTATTGGTGTTCGCAATGTTATGAGCGTTCCCGAGTGCAAACAGCGCATCGAAGAAAGCGATCTTAAGAGCAAAAATCTTTAATTAACACCAAGAAATTAAGAAATCTCAAAAGGAGTAAATTATGGCATTACCTATGCTTCAGATAGCGTGCGATCACAATGATTTACCAAGCGCATTGGCAGACATTAAAGCAGTTGGAGACGTAGTAGACATTTTGGAAGTGGGAACCATCCTTATTCTTCAAGAAGGTCAAAAAGCTATCAAATGCTTTAGATCAATGTATCCTAACAAACTGATTGTTGCTGATCCTAAATGTGCTGACGCAGGTGGAACTGTTGCTAAAAATGTTCACGACGGTGGTGCCAACTTTATGACATGCATTTGTTGTGCAACACTTCCTACCATGGCTGCAGCCGCTAAAGAGGTTGACGCTGTTCAGGTAGAACTGTATGGTGACTGGACATTTGAGCAGGCACAAGGCTGGCTTGATACGGGAATTGAGCAGGCAGTATACCATCAAAGCCGCGATGCTTTACTTGCTGGTCAAACTTGGGGCGAAAAAGACCTTACCAAGATTAAAAAACTTTGTGACATGGGCTTTAAGGTATCGGTAACTGGTGGTTTGAATGTCAACACACTTGAGCTGTTCCGCGGCATTCCTGTATACACCTTTATTGCAGGCCGTGGTATTACGCAGGCTCCAGATCCTCGTCAGGCTGCTGTAGACTTCCAAAACAAGATTAAAGAAATTTGGGGCTAATAACCCATACGCTCATAATGAGTCATGAAGAGATTGGACGTGCAATATGGCACATTTAGGCATTTATGAGAAGGCTTTGCCTAAGAATGTTTCTTGGAAAGATCGTCTTTTACTTGCAAAAAAACTTGGCTTTAATTTTGTAGAAATGTCAGTAGACGAGACTGACGAGCGCTTGGCTCGTCTTGATTGGACAAAGCAAGAGCGCAAAGAGCTTATCGATGCTGAATACGAAGTTGGCCTTAAGGTTTATTCCATGTGTTTAAGTGGTCATCGTCGTTTTCCGTTTGGTTCAAGCGATCCTGAGGTTCGTAGCCAAGGTTTACAAATTATGAAAAAAGCCATAGACTTGGCCTCTGATTTGGGCATACGTAATATTCAGCTTGCTGGATATGATGTGTACTATGAGCCAAAGACGCTTACATCGCGTGCTTACTTTATGGAAAACCTGCAAAAGGCTGTTGCAATGGCTGCTGAAAAGCAAGTGATGCTTTCGATCGAAATTATGGACGATCCGTTCATTAATTCGGTTACCAAGTTCAACAAAATTAAAAAGCAGATACATTCTCCGTGGTTGCAGGTATACCCCGACCTTGGAAATTTGAACGCGTGGCCTGAAAACGATGTTGAAGCCGAACTTGAATTAGGTATCGATGAAATCGCAGCTCTTCACGTAAAAGATACGCTTAATGTAACCGATACCTTTAAGGGCAAATTCAAAAACGTTCCCTTTGGTGAGGGTCAAGTAGACTTTTTGGGCTGCTTTAAGACCTTAAAGCGCCTGGGATATAACGGAACCTTTATGCTTGAGATGTGGAGCGAAACCTCCGATGATCCCGAGGCTGAAATCAAGAAAGCACTTGCCTATACTTTGCCGATCTTCAAGGAGGCAGGCTATGAGTTTTAATAGCGAACAGTTGCTTCATTGTCGCGAAGTTGAAGCTATGTGCGAGCGCGTTTGCGCGGCAAATTGTCGCTTGCCAGAGCTGGGATTAGTTACGCTTACCTGGGGAAATGTTGCTGAGGTTAATCGCGATTTAGGCGTTATTGTCATTAAACCTAGTGGTGTACCTTACGAAACTATGAAGCCTTCCGATATGGTAGTAACAACATTGGACGGCAATGTTTTGGGCGAGCACAGTCTTCGTCCTTCGTCTGATTTACCAACAGACGTTGTACTCTTTAGAGAGTTCCCTCAAATCAACGCTATTACGCACACACATAGCGTTCAGGGCGCTGCATGGGCGCAGGCAGGGCGTGACGTGCCGGTATATGGAACAACGCATGCAGATAATTTTTACGGCCCTATTCCGTGTACGCGCGATTTAACTCAACAAGAGGTTGAAGAAGCATACGAAGAAAACACGGGCAAGGTCATTGTAGAAACCTTTAGGACTCGTAATATCGATCCTGTTGCTACACCAGGCGTTCTTGTGCGTAATCATGGAACATTTTCATGGGGAAACACTCCTATGAAATCTGTTGAGGTGGGTAAGGTTATCGAAACCGTTTGTGATATGGCTGAGCGCACCGAAGATCTTATGGGTCGTGTGCGTCCAAGTGCAGGCGAGCAGCCTTTTGAGCCGATTCCTCAGTATTATCTTGATAAGCACTATTTTAGAAAACACGGTGCTCATGCATATTACGGACAACCTGGCGACGCTCATTAGTACCTTGTGCATTGTAGGTTGTTCTGCTAGTTTTTCACTGCAATATTGTGGTAGTTGAGGATATGCAAATAAAAGGTGCCAGAGTGTTTTGGCACCTTTTATTATGAATAAATCTATTATGAATGGATTGTGTAAATCGATAAAAACCGCGCAACTTTCAACTAGTAAAACGTTTTATCACTTAGAGTTAGATGTGTAAAAAAGTATAAGGAGGACAATATGGGTCAACCGGTATTGGGTACACCGTGGCATAAACTCGGGAAGTCTGTATCTGAAGAAGAACTTGAAGCTGTTGATAAGTATTGGCGTTGTGCTAATTACTTGTCTATTGGACAAATTTATTTACGCAGCAACCCTTTGATGAAGGGTGATTTTAATCGTGACGATATTAAATATCGTTTGGTAGGCCACTGGGGAACTACGCCAGGCTTAAACTTTTTGTTTGGTCACGTTAATCGTCTTATTCACGACCACAACCAAAATACGGTTTTCTTAATGGGACCAGGTCACGGCGGACCTGCTGGTACCGCGCAGTCACTTTTGGACGGAACATACACCGAAACCTATCCGCGCATTACAAAAGACGAAGCAGGCTTGCAAAAGTTCTTCCGTCAATTCTCATATCCAGGAGGTATTCCTTCGCACTATGCGCCCGAAACACCTGGTTCTATTCATGAGGGTGGAGAGCTTGGTTATGTATTGTCACACGCGTATGGTGCTGTTTTGGACAATCCATCGCTATTGGCTGTAGCTGTAGTAGGCGATGGCGAATCAGAAACCGGTCCTTTGGCAACAAGCTGGCAAACCAACAAGTTCCTTGATCCACTAACCGACGGTATTGTGTTGCCAATTTTACATCTTAACGGCTATAAAATTGCTAACCCATCAATTTTGTCGCGTATTAGTGGCGAAGAACGCGATGAATTCTTCCGTGGTATGGGATATCACCCCTATGTGTTTACAGCTGGTTTTGATGATGAAGATCATTCGTCTATTCACCGTCGTTTTGCGGCCCTTCTTGAGACGGTATTCGATGAAATTTGCAATATTAAGACTCGCGCTCAAGCAGGCGAAGAGGCTCGTCCTGCGTATCCTATGATCGTGTTCCGCACTCCTAAAGGATGGACATGCCCAGCTTATATAGACGGTAAAAAGACCGAGGGTTCTTGGCGCGCTCATCAGGTGCCTTTAGCATCTGCTCGTGATACCGAAGCTCACTTTGAGGTTTTGAAAAATTGGATGAAATCCTATAAACCTGAAGAGCTTTTTGACGAAAACGGTGCAATTAAGAGTGATGTTGTTGCGGCTATGCCTCAAGGCGATTTAAGACTTGGTGCTAACCCCAACGCAAATGGTGGTAAGCTTCGCCATAACCTTGATCTTCCAGATGCAAAAGACTTTGCTGTTGATGTAGAAAAAGGTGGCCATGGCTGCGGTGCCGTAGAGGCAACACGTGTGTTAGGCGATTTTACGGCCGAAGTAATTAACAAGAACCGTGATTCGTTCCGTATTTTTGGGCCCGACGAAACTGCTTCAAACCGCTTACAGCCGTCCTATCGTGTAACCGATAAACAATGGTTTG
>NZ_CFRCNA010000035.1:0-8110 GCF_986145555.1 Fannyhessea sp. | reverse complement strand
CTATAACGAGTGGGTAAAAGATTCTAAAGGTAACTGGCTTCACACCGATGGTAATGGTTGTCTTGTTAAAGGTTGGTATCATGCACCTAATGGTAAATGGTTCTACTTTAATAAAGACAACTACCAGATGGTAACAGGTAAACTAACCGATGATCATAAAGACTACTGGTTAGATGAAAACGCAGGACTTTTGTATGACTCTTGGATTCAAGTTAGTCAAAATTCCTGGATGCATACTGATAGCAATGGGGTATTAGTTAAGGGCTGGTATACCATTTCTAACGGTAAACGTTTCTACTTTGACCCGCAGGATCTACTCACGCGCTTTAAAAAAGTTGCAGTAGATAATCATTTCTACTGGATAGATCAAGATGCAGGACTCTTGTACAATACCATAGTAACCGATGGAAACAGCAAATTCCTTATTGATGAAAATGGCCAAGTTCAAGGCCAAATTACAGCTGATGTATTTATTGCTTCTGATGGATCAACTCCTACAGGCTTAATTTCTGCGTGTGGTAAGAACTTTTATGTAGATCCTCATTCAAAAAAACTCCGTAAGGGTACTTTTACGGTTAATGATCTCCATTTTTATGCGAACGACGATTATGTTTTGTTGGATCATACTGAAGAAATCAACGGTAAGCTCTACGCGTATTCAAAGCTGGGTACACCATGCTCTGGCTGGCTTTATAGCAATGACGCATGGTATTATACTGCCGATGCGTCTGGCTTATGTGCCACTGGGTGGCAAAAAGTAAACGGAGTTTATTATTATCTTGATCCTACAACCTATCAAATGCAAACTGGTTGGTTAACCGATCCAACGGGTGTATTTTACCTTGAGTCAAACGGCGCCATGCTTGCAAATTGTGATACAACTATTGATGGATATGTATATCGCTTTGATTCTAATGGTCGTTGCGATAAAGTGGGTTATCAAAATCCTGCAGGTTATTTCCGTGTATCATCGTGGAATGTACCTTCGGTGTGGGGAGCTCCGTATCCATTTAACTATATGACGTCTTCGCGTATTGGCGTGAATGCCTCAAGACAAGAGTGTATTGATGCTTTTCTAAGCCGTGCTAAAGAATATATAGGTACTCCGTATGTATGGGATTATGCATGTGCTCCAGGTGTTGGAACCGATTGTGTAGGACTTGTCATGCAATGTGCATATGCTTGTGGTATGGATTTGGGCGAATTTAATCCATATGATCACTGGGCCACAGGCCCTTATGGTTGGCATAGTCATGATGCTAATAATTTATACAATAGTGGCATGTATCAAAGCATTAATCTTGCAGACAGACAACCAGGAGATCTCATATTCTGGCGCGGTCATGTTGCAATTTACTGTGGCGGTGATTGGATCATAGAAGCTTATCCGCCTGACGTACATTGGAGCCACTTGTATGATCATGGAGCTCCTATTGGTTGTGGAAGAATCTTTATCTAGCTTGTCTTGCGCGCGCTCATATGAGCGCGCGTTTTATATGAAGGCTCTTATTTGTTTATTAAATGACAATCTTGTGGATCAACAGCAATAACACGTTGAAAACCAACAAAGTTTGAACGATATACCCATATATAAATGGCTCTTGACTGTATTCTAAACAGCGCTCAAGAGCCATTTTAGGTAAACACTATGAAATTAAGCCTGTGAGTACTTATTGCGTGTGTTTAGGCGTATTACGCGTGTTAGAAGGATGAGTTGTGAGGCCATGCGGCAGATTATGCATGTCCTGTGCTTCGGGCTCAAAAATGCCCGTATCAGTGCCTATAAATTCTTCGCCTTGATAGCTATACTCATCATCTTCACTATCATCGTTGTCATCCAGTCTAAGCGGTCTAAAGCTAGCTGTATCTCCACCAATAAGGGAGTGCTCAACCGACTCATACGAATCTGCAAGTTCGTGTTTAACGCTGGCAGAAAAGATATCTTCATCACTGTCGTCTATGTTCATAACTCCTGTTTGTTCAGGAGAGGGGTTTACGTGAAGTGGTTTCATAATGCGTGTAAGGCGGTGCTGCTGTTTTGCTCGTGTAAAGAGCGGTACATACTCAAAAATAATGCTTGAGTTTTCAAGGCCATACCATTTGACAGGCGATCCGCAAAGTCTGCGAATAATATATTTAGCTTCAATTACCACGCGATTAAGACCCGAGATATTGGTTTCGGGCGACAAAACCTTACGCAGCATGCAGAATCTAAAGTCGCCAACGTTGCTATTTTCTCGATAAATTGAATACTTGTGATGCTGAGGGTGCAGAATTCGCGCATCTACCATATCGGAAACAATTTGATACAGATAGGTGTTAATGCGTTGGTTTACTCTAAATCCAAGACGGAGCTGTACTTTAAAAATAAAGTTGGTACCAAAGTTTTCGACCAAATATTCGTGAGTGTATGGTTCATTGGTAACTTTAATATTCACAAACCAGTATGCTTTTGCACGTTTTGGACGCTTATCCAAAATTGAGTATAAAATATCTCGGTCAAGACGGTCTTGTGATGAGTCATTTGATAAAAAGACAATGTTGTCAGCGGTAAAGGGGAATTCACGGTCGCGTTTAAGACGGCGCAGCTGATCGATATATTTAACGATGGGTAAATAGACGGTTTGTGTATGTTCTACTGCTGTTGCGCGCCTCCATATATACATAATGGCAAACATTGCTGCTGCCATAAGCACGGTAAAATATCCACCATGGAAAAACTTGGTGAGCGATGAGAAGAAAAACATCAGCTCAATTGCACCAAAGAACAAACCAAAGATAATAGCTGCAGGTTTGTTACGCTTAATTGAAGTTAAGTAGGTGTACAACAAAATGGTGGTCATTAACATGGTTGCGGTGATAGCCAGACCATAGGCAGCTTCCATGTGGTTTGAAGTTTGGAAGATAAGCACAACAAGTATGCATGCAAGCCACATGGTATTGTTAACAAGCGGGATATAGATTTGACCTTTATTAAGCGATGGATAATTTATTTTCATATGTGGCATAAGGTCTAAGTGAATTGCTTCGGAAATAATGGAATACGAGCCAGTAATAAGTGCTTGAGATGCAATAATAGCTGCTAGTGTAGAGAGTATAACTGCAAAGACACGATAATTTGGATCGATCATCTGAAAAAACGGATTTAAGTCGTCCATGCTTGCAAGACCTAATGATGAGTTATGCACAAGTATCCATGCACCTTGTCCTAAATAGTTAAGGATAAGGCAGGCCTTAACAAAAGGCCACGTTGCAAAAATATTGACCTTACCAACATGACCCATATCACTATAAAGTGCTTCTGCACCTGTGGTACAAAGAAACACGTTACCAAGCACCATTAAGCCAGCTGCATTTATCTGACCATTAAACAAAAATACAATTCCACGGATGGGATTAAGCGCGCGCAAAACATTTAGATCGGCGCATAAATTGAGAAGACCTGAAATGCCTAAGTAGAGAAACCATACGGTCATGATAGGGCCAAAAGCCTTACCAATCGAGGACGTTCCTGATCGTTGTACAAAGAACAAAAGACAAATAATAGTGATGGTAATTATAACAACCACGCTTTGGCGTCCACCCATAAGCACGCGTATAAAAGGGATGGTTCGCAGACCCTCGATGGCGGTGGTAACTGTTACGGCAGGTGTTAAAATACCGTCTGCAAGCAGCGCAGCTCCGCCTATCATCGCAGGGATAATAAGCCATTTTCCAAAACGCTTTACCAGTGAGTACAGCGCAAAAATACCACCTTCATTGTGGTTGTCGGCGCTCATTGCTACAAATACATATTTTACGGTTGTAATAAGGGTAAGCGTCCAAATAATAAGTGAAAGAGCTCCTAATACAACATCTTCTTTCATGGTCATAAGTCCGCCGTTGCCTGTCATAATGGCTTTAAGCGTATACATGGGACTTGTTCCTATGTCACCATATACAATACCTAGAGTAACTAGCATCATGGACGCGCTTAAGGGTATAGACGGCATTTTAGCACGCGCTGTTGTAGCAATGCGACCCGTTTGTCCTATGCGACCTGTGACGTTTGCATGTTGTATCGACTGCATATTGTCACCAGATGCGCCAGAAGACGATGTAAACATGAACACCTAATTTCTTTATCCATTTTCACCTAAAAATTTGTAGGTTAACCCGTATAATAGGGGAACATACAAATATATATGTAATCCTATCCGATTTGAAAAGTTATGCAAGTAAGGAGATTTCTATGAGTGATACAACACCACAATCATTACAAGATGGCATTGCTGCTGCGCAAAATATTCAGCCACAAACCTCAACTCGCGCTTCAAAAATAAAGGACGCCTTTATTACTGTTCCTGCGCAAACGCGAATTGATTTGCCCAAGGCTGCGTCCGCAAACCTTGTATGGCGCGGATCACATGAAACATCAGGAGAAATGATCAGCTATCAAGCACAGGCATCTCATGTGGATGTACGTTCTGATACAGGAGCACTTATAGGTAATATGTTTTCTATGTCCTATCTTGCTTTGGACGAAAATGGAAAAACGCAAAGCACACGTCCTGTTACCTTTGCTTTTAACGGCGGTCCTGGATGTGCTTCGGTACCTATCAATTTTGGTGGATTAGGCCCTCGCCGCGTTGTTTCAAATGGCGTTAAGCATCTAGGTACGCCTATTGAAGTTGAGGATAATCCATATACCCTTTTGCGTTCAACCGATCTGGTATTTTTAGATGCATTGGGCACTGGTTGGTCAACTGTTGCCGAAGGTGCAGATACTTCGTCTATTTTTGGCGTCGATGGAGACGCTGACGCGTTTTGTCGCGCAATTACCACCTGGCTTGAGGAGCATAACCGCTGGTTGAGCCCTGTTTATCTGTTTGGTGAGTCTTACGGAACTACCAGAAATGCAGTTTTGATGCGTCTTTTGGGTGAAAAAGACATCAAAGTTGCAGGTGTAACCATGTTGTCTGCTATTTTCGACTTTGCCCAGGTAGAAGAGGGTAGTGACCTCTATCATTTAGGCATGCTTCCAACTATGGCTGCAACGGCTCATTTCTTTGGTAAAGCAGGCACACAAGAAACTATCGAATCATGGTTTGATAAGGCACTTGTATGGACCGATAAATCACTTGCCCCTGCACTCTTGCAAGGTGACCGCCTTGATGCAAATGAGGAGGAGCGCATTGCACAAGAGATGAGTCACTTTATCGGGTTACCTGAGGCTCATATTCGCGCTTGTCATTTACGTATTACGCTCGATGATTTCCGTCGTAATCTTTTGTACGAACAAGGACGCGTGGTAGGGCGTTTGGATATGCGTTATTCAAGTGATGCTCCTGTTGCTGTTCAGTCGAGTAGTTCTTGGTTTGCATCGCAAGATCCTGCTGATGATGCAGTTGAGGCAAGCTGGACAAGTGCATTTAGAGACTTTTGTCATAATACCTTAGGATATTCATTTAAGACCCCGTATATGTCTATGAACTATGATCGCGTAGGCGTTAACTGGAAATGGGAACATACTACACCAGGCAAAGATGGCTCAAGCATGTCTGCTAACGTTGCATACGATATAAGCGTTGCTATGCGTAGAAATCCTTGCATGAAAGTATGTATATTGGGCGGTCGCTACGATGCAGCAACTACCTATTGGAATGTTCTTCACGACATTTCATGCCAGTTCCTTTCTCCCGAATTAAAAGAGAAGCTCGAGTGGCATTTGTATAATTGCGGTCATATGGCATATACCGATGCCCCAACGCTTGCGCAGCTTTCAAAGGATATGGAAGCGTTTTATAAGCAAGCATAAATAAGTATATAGGCACTCATGCATGAGCAATCATAAAGGTGCTCGTGCCGTTTGTGTTTACATTTTAGGCGCACCTGCATATGTTTCGTAGGTGCGCTTTTTTGTCCTATACCTCCGCTTTTTGAGCGCACGTATGCAAAAACGCAGGAAGTACGGCAGGTATTGTTCGCACATACGGTCGTGCCGAAATGCTTTTACAAAGCATTTCGCTTAATATTCGAAAAAAACCTTGTTTGACACGAGTTTTTGTGGCGCCGTGCCACAGGTCAAAAAACGTGTTTTGCATGTGCCCAGGTAGACGCGTTGATACTGTTTTAAGAACCTCTCAAAAGCGGTGCGAAGGGCAATTTTTGGCTTCAAAACTCGTGTCAAACGGGGTAATTTTCGAATTTTTCTCAAAAGTTTTGTAAGCGAGCACGCCAGCGGCTCCCTTGGTGGCTAAAATTCCTGTTAAAATATCTGCTCACCATGTATAATCAAAACAAGCAATCCAGTAACAAGGGAGACGGTAAAGTGCCAAATAGTAGGAAGTTTTTAGCACACACAAAAGATGTTAGTTTAACTGTGAGAACAGCTGAGTCTTTTAGTATTAGTTATGTTAATTGCGAAAAAGATATATTTAAGATCGAAGAAAATCAAGACGGTATAAAACTTGTGCAAACAGAAAAAGTTTCGGCTTTTTACTGGCTTAGGTGGCTGGCTAAAGGCAGTCCTGAAGTCATTGTTACGCTGCCAGACCGCATTGATTTTTGTGAGATTGAAGCTGAATCAAATCAAGTATTAGTAACAGATATTAAAGCTGACAAGGTTTATGCACAAGTCCATAATGGCAAGGTAGAAGCAAGAAATGTTCAGGCGAACGATGTTTTTCTGAAGTGTCTTAATGGTTCTGCTGTGGCGCATAATGTTAAAGTTGCCGCTTCTTGCATGGTGGATACGTTAAATGGTACAAGTATTTTAGAAGGAGAAATTACCAAGAACGCATGTCTTGAAGTGGTTTGTGAGAATGGTATTACCGAGGTTTCTGATAAGAATAAGGTCAATCTTGGATGTAGAACAGATGGATGTGCTCATTATGTTGTGCGTTGCTTGAATGGAAAAGCTGTAGTGAAGTAATACTTTTGTGATGTCTTATGTCCGCCACTGTAACCCGTTGCATCAAACAGACTTTGGCAGATCCTAAAAATGCTTCGGAATGTTGGATCATCAGGCTTGGTGGTTTTCAATCCAGTTGTAAAGGTCGTTTTCATCTGCCCTATCAGATGCAACTTTGAAAATAATATCGATCAGTTCTTCATCTTTATAAGACAGCACAATGTTGTTGAGTGCCAAAAAGATGAGCATAGCATGCGTACCAATGCGCTTGTTGCCATCTATAAAAGGGTGATTTTTGATAAGACCAAAAGCCAAGCGTGTCGCCTTATCTAAAATAGTTGGAAAAAGTTCACGCTTGTCAAATGTTTGCAGCGGAGTTTTTAGTGCAGAATCAAGCATTCCTTCATCACGTATTCCTAAAGAGCCACCACTTGTTTTAATTAGAGCCTGATGAAGATTAATCACCTGTTCTCGAGTTAAATATTTCACTTGGCAAGTTCCTCATAGACTTTTTTGTTCTTTTTGATAAACATGTCGGATAAAGCTGTAACCTCATCATTTGTTGCAAGAGCATTTTCATCAGCCTGAGCTTTTGGAAACTCTAAAATCACGTAGCGGGGCGCGTTATTTTTCAAAATAACAGCCGAGCCATATTTATCAACAAGCCGTGCAACTTTAGAAAAGTTTTGATTAGCTTCGGAAATAGGAACGAGTGTGTCTGTATTTACATTCATAGGTGAAACCTCCTTTTTAGGAAAATTATAGCATAGATTTTAGGATAAATAAATCCTAAGTAGTTTGAGCGTTACTTTACAAACGACATATAGCCTTGTGTAAATGGTCAAGTCCTAAACGTGGTGTAAATTCCGTTTCCTTCCTTTAGCCGTGACTCCTTTCTACGATGCCAGCAGTTGTCATTGCTTTTGAGCAATCGCTACAAGTTGTAGTGCAAGCTTGGGTGTCATTATATTCTTGTAAGTCTCAGCTCTGAATATCCGTTTTCTATGTACGAGCATTTCGCTTAATATTCGAAAAAAACCTTGTTTGACACGAGGTTTTGTTGCGCGGCAACACAGGATCAAAAAACGTGTTTTACATATGCCCAGGTAGACGCGCTGGTACCGTTTTGAGAACCTCTCAAAAGCGGTGCGAAGGGCAATTTTTGGCTTCAAAACTCGTGTCAAACGGGGTAATTTTCGAATTTTTCTCAAAAGTTTT
>NZ_CFRCNA010000034.1:0-8282 GCF_986145555.1 Fannyhessea sp. | reverse complement strand
CGTATATTCGTTCTCTTGCGCGCGATATTGGCTTGTATGCACAAACACACGCGCATCTATCGGCGCTTAAGCGATCTTCTTCGGGTAGTATTACCATAGCTGATTGCATTACCTTAGATGAGCTTAAAAAAGAATCCTGGTCGGTTTTTACCAATAAGATACTTAACCCCTTTGATGTTATTGATGTCGCACGTTATATGCTCGATGATACCGATTTAGTTGATATGTCCTATGGCAGGTCATTGACAATTCGAAAAAACAGTCTGAGCGATTGCGCAAATTCTCAACTTGTGGGCTGTATGTACCAAAATAAACTTTATGGTATCTATGAACGTAAAGATGATAAGCTTATATGCAGAACAAACATGTTGAATGGCGTTTCGGGTGTAACATGGTAGTGTCTTCTCAGCGCAACATAAGCTGTGATAGTAATGACGATGCAAGCGCGGCAAATTTTACTTCTCATGATGTGTCATTAGCAAGCATATGTGAAAGCAGTTCTATATATCCGCAGGTACTTTCAACATACCAGCGGCTGGAACAAGATGGAATTACGCTTTATGTTTCTCCTCATGTTGCGTATACTTCGCGCACGCCGTCTTGTGTTGCCTTTGGTGTTTTTGATGGCTTTCATGTAGGACATCAAGAACTTCTTCGCAAAACTCTTGAAAGCGCACATGCGCATAATCTTACCTCTGCGGTTGTTACCTTTGACCCCGATCCATCGTTTGTACTTCACTCGCAAGCACCAGCGTCCTGTGCTCTTGATTTGGATGCTTGCCTGTTAACTACCGAACAACGTTTAGAACTCATTGCACGCACTCATGTTGACCTTATTGTTGTGGTGTCTTTTACGCCAGCGCTTGCAAAGCTTGAGTATCAAAAATTTTTGACTGATGTTGTTATGAAACATCTTGCACCTCGTATTATTCATGTAGGTACCGACTTCAAAATGGGATATCGTGGGCAAGGTGACATTTCTGCATTACGCGCTTTTGGCTCGTTACATGATATTGATGTTTTTGGTCATAGACTTGCTGCTGACAACGAAGTGGTTATTTCTGCAACGTTAATTCGTATGCTTTTGCAAAACGGCCATATAGATCTTGCAACAAGGTATCTCACGCGCTTTTATTCCTTATCAGGAAAAGTTATTCATGGAAGGGGAAAGGGTAGTGGCTTTGGTTTTGCAACGGCAAATATTCTTTGTCAAGCAAATCATTGTGTTCCTCAATCTGGTGTATATATGGCATGTGTTGTTTGTCAACACCATATCTATCCAGCAGCGGTAAATGTGGGGATCTCTCCAACATTCTCTTCCGAATTTTATGAGAATGAGCTCGGCAAGGCTCAAGATAATCTTCATAATCACGCCCAAAACAACGCCCAACATAACTCTCAAGTCAGCTTCGAAAAGACTGTCCAAGACAACACCCAAAAGAATGTCTGCGATTCAAAGAGGCGCGCTTTACCACGACAGGGATTTTTAGAAGCACATTTGTTAGGTTTTACAGGTGATATATACGGCCAAACTGTTGATGTTATTTTTATTAAACGCATGCGTGATGTGCATAAGTTTGAGTCGGTGTCTGCGCTTATCAAAGCAGTCCATGATAATATTAAAGAAGTGAAAAACTGTTTAGGAGAAACTGGAATCGAGGTGTACAGGTATGGAAACAGACGATAAGGAACGTGTGCGCGCTGCGGTAAATTTTGAGCAGCTTGTAGCAGAAACCGTACCTTTACGACCTCGCGGTGCAGATTTGTGGGGCTGTTGTCCTTTTCACCACGAGAAAAGCCCCTCATTTCATATTAATCCTTCAACGGGTTTATGGAAATGCTTTGGTTGCGGTCTTGGTGGCGATGTTTTTGCCTACATTATGCAGCGCGAACACCTCGATTTTCCTGACGCACTCAAATTTTTAGCAGATAAATATGGCGTTGAGTTAACGAATGTATCTCATCGTTCATCTCATACTCCCAAGCGCGTTCGCCTTTATGCGTGCATGCAAGCGGCTGAAGATTTTTACGAGCGCACCCTTCTTTGTTCGCGCTCAACAAAAGCTCAAGAAGCACGCATGTACTTGCAAGGTCGCTCTTTTGGAAGCGCTGTTTCTAAACGGTGGCATCTAGGATTTGCACTTGGCTCAAACGAGTTGTTAGCAGAATTGACAAAACAAGGATTTACCCGTCAAGAACTTTTAGCTTGTGATTTAGCGCGTCTTACTCCTCAGGGATTGCGTGAGCGTTTTTTTGATAGGGTTATGTTTCCCATTCATGATGAGCAAGGAAAATGCATTGCTTTTGGAGGACGTGTCATAGGGGATGGCAAGCCCAAATACCTTAACACTAAAGACACGGTTCTGTTTTCTAAAGGCAAACACCTCTTTGCATTTGACGAAGCAAAAAATTCTCTCGTGGTAACGGGCACCGCTATTGTGTGTGAAGGCTATACCGACGTTATTTCTATGCATCGTGCTGGTTTCACCAATTGTGTGGCAGCCCTTGGAACGGCGCTTACGCTTGATCATATTAAACTTATCGAACGTTTTGCGACGCGTAAGATTATCTGCATGTTTGACGGTGATGCTGCTGGTCAAAAAGCCGCCGAGCGAGCAATTCAATTTCTTGATCAAACTCGTCTTGAAATGTTATGTGTTGTGTTGCCACAAAATTTGGATCCAGCAGAATTTTTAAGTGCTCATTCTAAGGAAGAGCTTGCCGAAATTCTTTCGCATGCGCGGCCACTCTTAGATTTTGTGCTTGCAAAAAGACTTGAGCATTTTGATACACGCATTGAGGGTCAACGGGTTCAGGCGCTCCAATCTACCAGTCAGCTTTTAGCGCCTCTTAAGCATTCATTGTTTTTAGACGATTACGCTTCTCAAGTAGCTGATTTGCTTGATATGGATGTAAACCATGTAAAAGCATCAATTAAAGCTGCGCATAAAGAAGCAGCGCGTGTATATACTCCCACAAATAGTGCTCCTGTAGATTTGCAGACACCTATTCAAAACAATACCTTAAACACCAATTCATCGAAGCACGCTTTAACACCACAACATTTGCTGTCTGCTGATGCGCGTATGCAAAAAAGTTCTGAGTTAGAGTTACTTTCGTTAATGGCTGCAAAACCACAGCTTATGCACCAATATCAAGATCGTATTGCGCATTTTAATTGGCTTGATGTCACGCACGAGCAACTTGCATGGGCTATGCTTGCAACTCCTGTAGGTGCAACACCTGCAGAAGTAGTAGGAGCTGCTACACGCATTGCGCCATCGGCACCTAACCTTTTAGCATCAGGACGGGTGGTTAGTTTTTCTAACCTAGCACCAGAAATGCAATTTCAATTTTTGGTAACAAGTGTTGATTTGTGGTCATCTATTCGCGAAGTAAAAAAAATTAAAACGCAGCTTAAACTTGCGCGTACCTCGCTTACCTTTGAAGAAAGTCAAAAACTCCTTGAAAAAGCCACGCAATTACAGAAACATATCAGCGAACTAAAGAGTATAATTTCTAATGTTATCTAAAATTAGGTTTGGGTATATAACGAGTAGTTTCTCAAATCACATAAGTATGTGTCGAAAGGATATCTGTGACATCGCAAGAATCAAATCAGGATGTACAGCTTTCTGAAGAACTTCAATCAATTGTTGATAAACTAAGTTCGCAAGCAAATGCAGCAGGTAATAAATTATCCGAAGACGAAATTCAAATCGCCTTATCAGATTTTGATACTGATGCAGATGAACTTTCTGATGTATATCAGGCGTTGCGCGCTCAACATATTACTATTACTGCAGATGTTGTCAATTTGGATGATGATGATTTATTAGATGATGATTTAAAAGATGATGACGAGGAAGATCCAGATTTAGCTGCAGCTCGTGCCGAAACGCGCGCGGCAACAGAGATTTTACGTGCGGCAACAAAAAAACGTAGTAATAAACGCTCTTCCCGTGCACGTACACGCAGAATTGATAGTTCCGCAGTTATGCTTACAGGCGATCCTGTTCGCATGTACCTCAAAGAAATTGGAAAAGTTGATTTGCTTAATGCTTCAGAAGAAGTTCATTTAGCAATGAAGATCCAAGCAGGAACAGATGCGTCTAAGAAATTGGAAGCTGCAGAAAATGGCGAGATTGAATTAACACGTGCCGAGCAAAGACGTCTTATGCGTATCGAACAAGTAGGTCTTGACGCAAAGCAGGCGCTTACCTCGGCAAACCTACGCTTAACTGTTTCGATTGCTAAGCGCTATGTTGGACGTGGCATGTTATTTCTCGACCTTATTCAAGAGGGAAATCTTGGTCTTATTCGCGCTGTCGAAAAATTTGACTATACAAAAGGCTTTAAATTTTCCACCTATGCTACTTGGTGGATTCGTCAAGCCATCACGCGTGCTATTGCCGATCAAGCGCGCACCATTCGTATTCCGGTACACATGGTAGAAACCATCAATAAACTTGTCCGCGTTCAAAAAGAGCTTTTGCAAGATTTAGGAAGAGAACCAACGCCCGAGGAAATTGGCGAACAGATGAAAATGTCTGCCGATCGCGTACGCGAAATTCAAAAAATTAGTCAAGAGCCTGTGTCGCTTGAAACTCCTATTGGAGAAGAAGAGGACTCTTCTTTGGGCGACTTCATCGAAGATTCAACAGCGGTCGCTCCTCCCGATGCTGCAAGTGACTCTATGTTGCGCGAGCAGCTTAATCAGGTGCTCGATGGCTTAGCCGATCGTGAGCGTAAAGTTATCAAGTTCCGTTTTGGTTTAGAAGACGGACACCCTCGTACGCTTGAAGAGGTTGGCCGAGAGTTTGGTGTTACGCGTGAGCGTATTCGTCAGATAGAAAGCAAAACGCTTGCCAAGCTGCGTCATCCTTCGCGTTCAGGTAGGTTAAAAGACTACATTGGCGATTAGTTTGTGCTCTTAGTTTTATAGTTTGATAAAATTTTGGTACCCAATTGGTTTGTGTTATAGGACGCTTCCAAATTGGGTACAACTTTATTGTTATCTTTTATTGAGTAGATGGAGGAGAGTATGAAACACATCGCTGTTTTGGTGGGAAGCTTACGTAAAGGTTCCTATGCTCGCAAGATTGCAAATAATGTTCTTGATATGTTTCCTAAGGATTATGAAGCAAAGATTGTTGAGATTCGTGATTTGCCACTCTATGATGCCGATTACGACAACCCCGAAGAAACTGATAAGCCGCTTCCAGAGAGCTATACAGAGTTCAGAAACACCATTAAAGCCGCTGACGGCGTTTTGTTTGTAACTCCCGAAAATAATCGTTGCATTCCTGCATGTCTTAAAAATGCTGTGGATGTTGCCTCTAAACCAGCAGGTGACGTGGCATGGAAAGGCACACCTTGTGGTATGATGAGCCATTCTGTTGGTGCTATGGGTGGCTACAGTGCTCAAAAAAATCTTCGCCTTGCCCTTTCTTATTTCGATATGCCACTTATGGGTCAGCCTGAGGTATTTTTAGGCAAGTCTCCTTCGTTGCTCGATGAAAACGGTCGCATTGCTGTTGAGTCTACGTATAAGTTTTTACAAAGTTATGTAGATAAATTTGTAGCATTAGTGGAAGCAAATCCTCGTCACTAAACACGAGTATATTTTTAGCGCACGTGCAATGGTTCTACCAGCTGTTTTTCTACTTTTTTGAAATTTTACGTAGAAATTTTAATTTAGCACTTGTCTTTATGGGTGAGTTTGGTATAGTAGTTATCCGTGCTTGCGCACGATTATTCCCCGATGGCGCAGCGGTAGCGCAGCTGACTGTTAATCAGCGTGTCGTAGGTTCGAATCCTACTCGGGGAGCCAGAATATGTTATAACCGAGTATCTTTGATACTCGGTTTTTTCTTATCTTTTGATCCCCTTCGTTTCCTTTAACCTCGTATATTCGTCCATATTTTAATTAATGTCCAACCCCTCAGTTATAGTACAGCTAACGTATTAATTCATGGATACATCTGTATTCATGTACGAAAGGGGAGCGTCATGGGTGTAGCCGCGCGAGCTGAAATAAAAAAGCTTCAAACGCTTAAAAATAATTTGGTTGGAGAAGTCGAAGCTCTTTATGCTCATCAGCAAGAAATTAAACATACCATAGCTACTAAGAAAACAAGTATTCAAATACTTAGCACCAAAATAGATAAGCTTATGTTACAAAATAAAAAATTAACCGTGTCCGAACATGCTATTATTCGCTACGTTGAGCGTGTTCTTGGCATAAATATAGAAGATATCGAGAACAAGATACTCAACCAAACAACATGTCATCTGGTAGAAGAGCTTGGTAATGGTCGGTATCCATGTAACAATGGTAAATTTATGATTGTAGTAAAAGATGGATGTGTAGTTACCGTTATTGGCGACGATAAACAGTAGGATTGGTTTCTCTTTGTTTATATGCGTAATCTGTCATTACGTGGCTTCATTCATATAGGTTCTACGTTTCTTTGTAACTTCAGCAAGTCTTTTGCTTTATTATTGGTAAGCTACGTTACAATAAGGTGCGTTAGCTCTAATCAGTGAAAGTGAAGTCAGCGTTTATGCGTATAACCAATGCATCATATGATGTATGCCAACTATGTCCACGTATGTGTCATGCAAAGCGTAACCTTGGCCATGCAGGCTTTTGTGGTGCTTCTAATTCTCTTTATATCGCGCGCGCAGCACTTCATTTTTGGGAAGAGCCGCCTATTTCGGGAACAAAAGGTTCAGGAGCAATCTTTTTTACGGGGTGTCCGCTTCGCTGTGCATTTTGTCAAAACTTTAAGATTTCTCAAGAAGGTTTTGGATTAAAAATTACCACGGCGCGCCTTGCCGAGATTATGCTTGAGCTTCAAGAGCAAGGTGCGCTCAACATTAACTTGGTTACACCGCTTCATTATGCGCCTCATGTGCGTGAAGCGCTGTTTATGGCAAAAGATGCAGGGTTACATTTGCCTATTGTGTGTAATACTTCAGGATATGAGTGTCCCGAAACTATAGAAGCAATGTCTGATGTTATTGATATTTGGCTTCCTGATTTTAAATTTGCATCGTCAAAATTGGCAAAAATGCTTACTTCTGCAGCTGATTATCCGCAGATGGCCGCAGCGTCTCTTGAACAGATGCTTATAAGCTTACGTCAGCATGGTGGTCGTCTTATTGATGAATCAACTGGTAAAATGCTTCGTGGCATTATTGTTCGTCATTTAGTTATGCCTGGTCACAGCGATGATTCGTGTAAGGTTTTAGATAAATTGTGGAAGATAGGTCATAACGAGATTGATATTTCGGTTATGAATCAATATACGCCTAATAAGCGTTGCCGCAAAGCTGGAGGTAATTTAGCACATGCCCTAACAAACGAAGAATATGAAGCTGTGCTCGATCATGCCGATGATCTTGGCTTTGAGCGTATGTGGTGGCAACAAGGCGGTACAGTTTCGGAAAGCTTCATTCCAGAGTTTGACGCAACTGGTGTTCAAGGACCAGAACTTTCTTCATTCACCGCTCATGTCCGACGTGCATCAGTTGCATAAGCGCATGCACTACAATTTATCTGCGAATATGATGGAAAGGGAAAACATGACAGACGAAGTACATCAACAAAGAGAAGAACAAACACATAACGATGATTCTCTATCTCGCGCCGAGCGTGCAGAGTTATTAGAGCTTAGAAAAGAAAAAGCCGAACGAATGCGCGAGCAACAACGGGTACAAGCAGCTCAAAAACAGCAAGCCGCAGCCGCTCGTGCTCGTGATGAGCACATTAAATATATTCAAGAGAAGAACAGAAAAATCATGGAACCTGATGATGATTTACGCATGCCGCTTGGCCAAAAAATTGTGCTTATATGCTTAGCAGTGCTTGCCGCTGCCATCCTTATTATTATGCGTCTTTCGGCATAACTTAGATGCAAGACTTATGCATTTTTAGTGGTACAATTAAGGCATTAACTTTTCATTGTAAAGGAAGATACTATGGCTCTTACCGATGCAACGTCCGCTCATGACGTGTCTCTTAATACCGATTTATACGAATTTACCATGGCTCAAGGGTATTGGGATGCAGGACTTGTGGATATGCAATCGTGCTTTACGGTCTTTTTTCGTTCTAATCCATTTGATGGTGGTTATGCTATTGCGTGCGGCATGTCTCAGATTGCCGAGTTAGTTGAGAATTTTTCTTTTAATGATACGACGACCGCTGATCTTGTCGCGCTTCATGAACCAGCTGCTGGTGCTATGTTTATGACGGCATGTTTTGACTATTAGCG
>NZ_CFRCNA010000033.1:0-8727 GCF_986145555.1 Fannyhessea sp. | reverse complement strand
TGAGTTCTCCACCAAATAATTTTGATTTTTCAAGAAAATCGTAGCTCTCCTTATCTATGTACGATAAATCTTTTTGAAAGTTATTAGCAAAATCTACGGTGCGAACAAATAAAGCATAATTTTTTTCTTTATATGTTCTAACATTTTCCTTTAAGCTTGCAAAGCTACCATTAGCTACATAATCAGTAATTACTGAAGTAATCGTTTCTAATCTACACCACGCCCACCCCTCACGCAGCTCAAACGGTATCTCATCCTCAATACATTTCACCGTTCCGTCGGCAAACTGCTCATAATGTAAACTATCATCTTTACAAGTGACTTAGGTGTAAAGAAACGCCATCATCTGATGCGATGTTCTTGGCAAATTTATTTAAGAAGTACTCATAGATTTTTCCGATAATATCTCCACCGACTTCATCAAGTGCAGAGTTATTAAATATACGAAGAAGCTCTGATAAAATCTCATCAAAGAAATCAGTATAGCTTTTAGGCAGCACGCCGACTAATTGCTCATTTTGACCCCCAATGAGCTGCATAGCGTTATTGACAACTTCTCCTAAACTAGTCAAAAGGTGATGATGGATAAGCGTATTATGAACTTATCTCCAGCGGTGAGGAAGGAATATAAAAAGTTGTATGTTGCTTATAAGCTGGATACTAATTTTGTTGATATTGTCTTCCAGAAACAAAGATTGCGTATTTCGATTAATATGAAGTTTTCAGAGATTAATGATCCTAACGGTATCTGCAGGGATATTACAGGTTTAGGTCGTTGGGGAAATGGTGATGTAGAATTGTTTATGGAGCATCAGGATGAATTAGATCAAATTATGGAAATTGTGAAGCAATCCTATAATGCACAGGCAGAATAATAGTCTGGGAACGTTAAAGGAGAATTCCTATTTGAAAAAGAAAAACGACAAAATAACCATCCGTTCCAGTGCAGTGGAATACCTGACCTATGTTACCACTGTGGGTGAACAGCCAGACAGTATTGAAATGCGTTATGAGGATGAGAATATATGGCTGACGCAGAAGATGATAGCTACGCTGTATGATGTGGATGTTCGTACAATCAATGAGCATATTAAGAAGATTTATTCCGACTCAGAGCTTGAGGAAGATTCAACTATCCGGAATTTCCGGATAGTTCAAACCGAAGGTTCACGTCAGGTGACTCGTGATACAAAGCATTATAATCTTCAAATGATTATTGCGGTTGGATTTAAGGTGAACAATGAGCGAGCAGTGCAGTTTCGTAAGTGGGCCAATGGCATAGTGAAGGACTACACCATCAAAGGATGGGTCATGGATGATGAACGCCTGAAAAATGGTGGATCTGTGCTCACAACAGAGTACTTTGACCGTTTGCTTGAGCAGATTCGTGAGATCCGTTTGTCTGAGCGTAGATTCTATCAGAAGATAACTGACATTTATGCTACAGCTCTTGATTATGACCGCACAGCGAAAACAACGAAGAAGTTCTTTGCAAAGGTTCAAAATAAGATGCATTATGCAGTTCACGGTCATACGGCAGCAGAGTTGATTTATGAGCGCGCAGATGCAGACAAGCCACATATGGGTCTAACCACATGGGCAGCGGCACCGGAAGGAAAGATTGTAAAAAGTGACGTAAGCGTTGCAAAGAATTATCTGAATGAGCAGGAAATACGTTCATTAGAGCGTATTGTTTCGGCGTATCTGGATCTGGCAGAGGATCGTGCGGAACGCCATATTCCGATGACAATGGAGGATTGGGCAAAACGTCTGGATTTATTCCTGATGGCAGATGACAGAGAGGTCCTTCAGGATACAGGTAAGATTACAGCAGAGATTGCAAAGGCAAAAGCGGAGACTGAATTTGAAAAGTATCGTGTTATTCAGGATAGATTGTTCATGTCTGACTTTGATAAATACATGCTGGAATTGGAAGAGAATACGAAGAAGTAATAGGATCGGTTCTTCGCCAAATCTAACCTTTATGTTGGCATCACTCGTCCGCCACGAGTTGGACGACCTTTTAAGAGTTCTGCTTCAACCATCTTGTATCTGCTATAGGCATAGCGTAAGAAAATCAGACCAAGTACAGGCATACAATATTGATTTGATGTTAGCTTGGAACCAGCACGTAATAAATCCGTAGATTCCCATAATTCTGATTCAAGTTTTCTTGTATTAATCATTTTGATTTTTTCTCCGCTATAAATTCCAAAATATCGTTAGGCGTGCAGTGTGGGGCCGTGCAAATGCCTTCCACTTTCTCTAGTGATATAATTTTCCCGTCCGTAGTTTGGTAATAATGTTGGCGGAAATATTGCTCATTCTCATTAAGTCCTGATTGGACATATCTTCTTCAATCATGCGATGTAAGTTGTGAATGCCTGCAGTGCGCACCGCGGCACCTTTGTGCGTCAGCGCTGTACAGAAACAGATGACATGTTTTATTCCAAGGCACTTATTTTTGTGTATAAGAAGCGTGATAAAGCTCATACATGGTATTTATGTTTCTGACAGGTTACTAATTATAGTTTATGTACGTCTTTACAAAAATACATGGTATTACTTTAATAACAAATTTCGAATTCCTTCGCCTTCAGGGTTGGGCGTTTTCAAAGTGTTAGTGTTTTCGGATTTGTGGCGAATCGTTTCGCAATACCTTTTAAGGTATTGCGTAACATGTTCGCAAATGTGTATGATAGTACAAGTTCTTAAAAACTTGGTGCTGCACTATAACCTAAAGGGGGTTGCCATGCTTGCTCAAACTACGCTTACGTGTGTTGCGTCTGCTTCTAATAATTCTTCTGTACAGGCATGGTGGTGGCAATCTTTAGCTAAGTGTTAATTACTCTGAAGTATTGCTGATTTTTGTAGAGGGCTTTCGGAGTAATTCTGAAAGTCTTTTTTATTTACATCCCTGTATACGTTTTTTATCAAATATATCTATGCTGTGCACATGTTGATATCCACGAAAGGACTTATTATGTCATACGAACAAGCTCATGTATTAAACGACCAAAACACTCAAAACACTCAAAACACTCAAAACACTCAAAACACTCAAAACACGGTCAATCCTTTTGATGAGATTACGAGCGATGTGTCACAAAACGCAACACCTCATCACGCGCTTTCAATTTCATCGCTTATTTTGACCGCTGTGCTTTTAGCTGCTGGTTGTATTTTGGATTTAACGGTAGCAAAGTCTTTGGCAATTACGGGAATTCAGCCCGAATTTGTTATTGCTTCGTTTTGTTTAAGTATTTTATTGCTTAAACCTAATGTAGTTCAGGGCATTATTATTGGCGCACTTGCCGCAACGCTTATTCAGCTCAATACGTCAATTCCTGGTCTTGAGTATGCATGCGATATTCCTGCGGCTGCTTGTATGACGCTTATGACGCTTGCCTATACTCATATGTTCAACCATATTAGTGCTTCAAAGCTCGATCCATTTCCCTTTATTTTAACGTTTGTCACCACACTTATTTCTGGCGGTATTTTTGCAACCGTTGCAACCCTTGTATTCTTGCACCTCGAACTTGGTGCCGCTTTGGTAATGGCTCCTATTGTGGTGGGAACTGCTTTTGCAAATGGACTTGTGGTTGCCTTGCTGTATCAGCCTCTTAAATTGGTTTTGCACAAATAACGTCCAAGCTAAGTTCTTATGCGCAACAATCATGCGTGAGTATCTTGGTAAAAATTGCTATACTGACAAAATAGCAGCAAACACAAGCGCCTACGGTGAAGTATGCTTGGAATACAAGTTAAACTGCCTCAACGTTTTATTGACTATAAGGGAAAGGGCATATGCGCGAAGATAAATCAATACCATGTGATGATGTTACGCAAGATGTGCCTCATGCATCTCAGCTTATGCCACTTATCTCTTTTAAGCATGTAAGCTTTGCGTATGCAACGCAGCAGCAACCTCAAGTCGATTTTGCGCGAGCAGATGCTCATACAAAATCACATGGAAGCGTTTCCGCAGCTCGCTCGCGCAAAAGCCAAGTTTGTGCGCTTAAAGACATAAATACTTCTATTTATGAAGGTGAATTTGTAGGAATTATTGGCTCTACTGGAGCTGGTAAAACAACATTGGCTTCGCTGATGACAGGAGCTATACCTCATCATTTTGCTGGAACATTAAGCGGTAGCGTTACGATTTACGCAAAAGAATCTCGAACGCTATCGCTTACTCAAATTGCACGATATATTGGCTCTGTTATCCAAGATATTGATGCTCAAATGGTTGCTGGCAATGTTGAAGATGAGCTTTTGTTTGGCCTCGAAAATTTTGGTATTGCGCACGATGAAATTTATTCACGTATGGATGAGGCTTTGCGTGCGGTAGGTATTTTAGACTTAAAATATCGTGATATGGACACACTTTCGGGCGGACAAAAACAAAAAGTTGCTATTGCTGCAATTTTGGCTCTGCGTCCCCGCGTTATGATTTTAGATGAGCCAACGTGTGCGCTTGATCCAGCCTCTTCCGAGATGATTTTTTCGATTCTTTGTGACTTAAATGCAACATACGGAATTACCATAGTGGTCATTGAACAAAAAGTTGCACTTTTGTGCAAGTATTGCCGTCGTTTGCTTGTATTGTCACAAGGTGAGCTCTGCTTAGATGCTCCTATTGATGAAGCGCTGAGGCAACGTGAGCTTTTGGATTCGGTGGGAATTAATTATCCGCGTACTACACGCTTAATCCAAACGCTTCGCGCGCACGGTTTGAATGATTCAAGCACGTCGCATCAAATAATGCCGGTAAGCGTTACCGATACCGTGCACGTACTGGACGATATGCTTTCGTCTGTGCCTTTGCAATCATTTGTGCACGATATGCACCAACCGCTTTCGGATAGCGTTATTGCGCGTGTACATGCATCTTCTTCACAATCCACGTGTATATCGCAGCAGGAACAAGATTGCGCAAAGACTTTGGCTTTTGAACATGTTTCGTTTTCGTACGCTGGCGCTCAAGAAACGTTAAGTGATATCTCGTTTTCACTATATCCTGGAGAGCTTGTTGCGCTTGTGGGACAAAATGGAGCAGGTAAGACAACTATTACCAAGCTCATAAATGGTCTTTTGCGTCCGCGTGCTGGAACAATTTCTTTGTGCGGTACCTCCACACAAAACATGCCCGTGAGCACGCGTGCACGTTTTGTTTCTACGCTTTTTCAAAACCCCGATTATCAGCTTTCAAAACCCAGTGTTCGAGAAGAAGTTGCGTTTAGCTGTTTGCTAGTAGGAATCGATAAAGATAAAGCTTACGCTCGTGCCGATAAGGTAATTGATGAGCTAAATCTTGACCCTTCTGCCAGCCCTTTTATGCTTTCGCGCGGTCAGCGTCAGATGGTGGCGCTTGCAGCAACTATGGTTACCCGTCCGCAATTATTGCTTTTGGACGAACCAACTTGTGGTCTTGATTTTGTTGAGTGCCAGCGTGTAATGGAACATGTTATACGTTTGCAGCAAACGGGCTGTGCCGTTCTTATGGTATGTCATGACATGGAAGTTGTAGCCGATTACGCTACGCGTCTTATGGTTATAAGCAAGGGGAAGCTTCTTGCAACAGGGGATATGCAAAGTATTTTCTCACAAAAATCTCTTTGTGCCCAAGCTGCAATTTCTCCTTCTCAGCTGGCAAGCGTGGCACATGGTTTAGTAAACAAGTCATGGACGGTTTGCACCAACTGTTATACGCAAGAGTTGCTGCTAGAAGCATGTGCTCTCAAACACACGCGCGCTCAAGGAGTGTAGTATGAATACGATTCTTTCTTATCACGAAGGTAAAACGCTCCTTCATCGTGCAAATCCACTTTCAAAACTTGTTTTAGCAATGAGTGTAGTTATAGCTGCGTTTATTACTTCAGATTGTCGCGCACTTGTGGTGCTTGCACTTCTTATTGTGCTTACCATGTATTCAGCGCATATTTTATCAGCACTGCGCTCGTTGCTCAAAGCTATTTTGATTTTATCCTGTGTGATGTTTTGCCTTCAAAGCATGCTGAATCAAGGGGGGACACATCTGTTTTTATGGATAACAGATGCAGGCCTTATAAGTGCATTGCGCGCGGCGCTTAGGCTCTTTTGTTTTGCATTGCCGCTGGTAAGTATGCTTTCGGTTACCAAATTAAATGATCTTGCTAATGCCTGTGTTGCTTATCTGCATATTCCTTATTGCTATGCATTTACTATTACCACAGCTATTCGTTTTGTTCCTATCTTTGCATACGAAATGACGCAAATTAGCGAAGCTCAAATGGCGCGTGGCGTTCAATTTGATACGCCCAATCCGTATAAGAAACTCAAGCTTATGATGCCGCTTATTATTCCGCTTTTGGTTTCATCGGTTCGTAAGGCCGATATGTGTGCTTTAGCGGCAGAACAGAGGGGTTTTTATCTTCGCACAGCACAGAGTTCGTATAAAACATATCCGTTCTTACCTCAAGATGGTGTACTTTTTCTCGTTTCTTTTATGTTAATTGCCGCTGCCTGCGCTTTTTCGTTACTATAAAAAGGATGTTACTTTTTAAGGAGGGCGTATGGCAACCAATACTTTTACCGATTTGTGCCACATCTTTGTTAAAGGTGGAGATGGCGGTGCGGGTTGTATGTCGTTTCGTAGAGAAGCATACGTCCCTAAAGGTGGCCCCGATGGCGGTGATGGAGGAGAAGGCGGAAGCATTATACTTCGTGCAAAGACGTCGGTTTCTTCTTTAGTTGCCTTTAGGTTTAAACATCATTTTAGAGCCGAGCGTGGAACACACGGTCAAGGTGCTCGTAAACATGGAAAAGATGGAGAGTCTCTTATTTTAGATGTGCCAGTTGGTACCGTGGTAAGAGAGCTTGATTCAAAAACTATGAAGCCACTCTATACGCTGGCAGATCTTACTGTTGATGGACAAGAGGTTGTTGTTGCACAAGGAGGACATGGCGGCCGCGGTAATATTCACTTTGTGACATCTGTTCGACGTTCTCCTGCTTTTGCCGAGAAAGGCGAGCCTGCACAGGAACATTGGATTGAACTCGAAATGAAAGTTATGGCCGATGCTGCGCTGGTTGGTATGCCCTCGGTTGGAAAAAGTTCGCTCATTGCGCGTATCAGCGCTGCTCGTCCAAAAATTGCTGATTATCCGTTTACTACGCTTGTTCCAAATTTAGGAATGGTTCGCGCCGCTTCAGGCTATTCTTTTGTTGTTGCCGATGTTCCCGGTTTAATCGAAGGCGCAAGTGAAGGAAAAGGCCTTGGTCATCAGTTTTTACGTCATATAGAACGCAGCGCGCTCATTTTGCACGTTGTGGATATAACTGGTGGTCTTGAGGGTCGCGATCCCGTTATGGATTATCACACCATTAACCACGAACTAGAAGCCTATGCTCCCGAGCTAAGCCAGCGTCCACAAATTGTGCTTGCAAATAAATGCGATATGCCCCATGATCCTCAAGCTCTTGAAGAGCTTAAACGTCTCGCTCTTGCCGCAGGTCACAGCTTTATCGAAGTGTCAGCTCTTACAGGAAAAGGTATCGAAACACTTAAAAATGTTTGTGCTTCGCAAGTGTATGAATTACGAAAAGAGCTTCATGCTCAAACATTAAAAGATGCCGAGCGCACACAAATTGAAACTCAAAAGGTTCGCTACGAGCTTACACGACGTGAGAATATGGTTCATATAACGCAAGAATCAACAGGTATTTGGCGTGTGAGCGGAACTCGTGTTGAGCGTATGGTTGTTCAAACTGATTGGGAAAATGATGAAGCAGTTGTGTATCTACAACATCGTTTTGATCGAATTGGTCTTGAAGAACGACTGATGAAACATGGTGCAAAGCCTGGCGATGAAATACGTATCCTTGGGTATTCATTTACCTTTGAAGGAGCAGATACACTCACAGATGACGAAGATGACATGCCTTGTGATGCTACGTCTATCGACACCGCATTGGTTGTTGAAGAAGATGATTCAGCATCAGCTGACACATCTTTCTCCACGCCAGATGTACCTTCTGTATAATGCCAAAATGTTGCGCGTAAAGAATAAGGATATCTCATAAAGGAGCGTTGATTTTGCAGGATATCTTTGAAGTCTCAGATATTTATGTCATAAAAATAGGTTCATCTACCTTGGTCGATGCAACAGGCGAGGTGGATACTGCATATATCCAAAAACTTGCCGATGATATCGCAGCGTTTAAGGCGGCAGGTAATCATGTAATTGTGGTTTCATCTGGTGCTGTTGCTGCAGGTATGAAACGTTTGCATATGTCGGTGCGCCCAAGCGATATCCCTTCCCTTCAAGCTTGCGCAGCAGCTGGTCAGGCACTCTTAACCGAGGCATATGCACAAGCACTTGGTGCTCATGACATAAGTGTTGGACAAGTTTTACTTACCCGTCATGATGTATGTAGTAGAGAAACGTATCTTAACGCTCGGACTACCATAGGAACGCTGTTGCATTTAGGTGCAGTGCCTGTGGTAAACGAAAACGACACCGTCTCGGTTGCCGAATTTACGTTTGGAGATAATGACACGCTTGGTGCAATTGTTGCTACGTTGGTTCATGCTGATGCCTATATTATTTATACCGATGTCGATGGCTTATACACCGCAAATCCTGCAACCGATTCAAAAGCGCGTCATATAGATACGGTTCACAAGATCACTCCCGAGCTTATTGCTTGCGCTACAGGTTCGGTGTCAGGCGTTGGTACCGG
>NZ_CFRCNA010000032.1:0-9268 GCF_986145555.1 Fannyhessea sp. | reverse complement strand
TGCGTTTTCATCTAACCAGTAGTCTTTATTATCATCGGTTAGTTTACCTGTTACCATCTGGTAGTTGTCTTTATTAAAGTAGAACCATTTACCGTTAGGCATCCACAGCCAACCACGGGCACAATAACCGTCATCAGTAACATAACGATAACCCTTATCAGTCTTTATCAACATAGAATACGCTTTGCTACCGTCTTCTAAACGATAATAAAGACCTTTATTGTCACGAACCCATCCTGTCTGAGGAACCTCTTCTGACGTGTGCGCGGTTGACGTATTTGCTTTATGAGACGCATCTACATTTGATATGCTTGTCTGTGGAGTATCCGCCTTTGAAGCCGCAAAGACAGACGAAGACAGCGAACCAAACAGTAGACCACTTACAACCGCAGAAAGTGCGAGTCCTCTTATAAATTGAGCTTTTGAATGACGCATCCAAAGAGGATGGATACACTGTTTTTTCGTAGAAATCACCTCGAATTTCAACATGACAACACACAAAGCTCTTGCTTATGTATATTGACAAGCAATACTTCATGCTTTATACGATAAACATACAAAATTCGTACAAAAGTATACGCTCAAAATTAGGCATGTGCTACAGCAAAACTATGGAAAATAGGTAATTAAAGCCATCGTTTATGAATGCGTCAAAAGATAACCTATTGATGATTTGCATTTATAACACACTCGATCAATGTGTTTCTATACATCCGCCGAAACGACAGTAAAATCATGGCCATGCCACGAAAACACGCCCTTTCGTAGGTGCGAAATGAACCCACCTTCCATAAGGTGGGTGCTCTCATCGCTTGTTCCAGCTTCCTCAACTGTGAAGGATGCCTGTACTGAACACGAAATATGAGCTCCCTCAAAACGCTTGTCGGTTCACCCAGTTGTACTACGAAAGGACGCTACTATTACTATAGCGAATTTTTTCACTATAAAATAGACTTGAATAGAAAGTCATTATCGTTCAAACTTAAGATATATGTAACTATTGGCCAACAAAGTTGATTTACCTCGTGTCTGCAATAACGCAGGGTAAGATAAGGAGAAAGCTTTATGCTCACAAATCTTATAGATTATAGCGTGAGCAATTTTACCCACCTTGATCCCGCATTTTCTACTTCAAGTTATCACCCTCATATACAAGCACTTAGTGTATCTTGTTTTAAGGATCTACCTATATCTACATCTTCTTTAGGATTCCTAAACATCCTACCTGTACTTGGAGGAATAGTATCTCCATTTACGCTTATGTGTTCTCTTTGCTTATTTTTTATAGCATTCGTAACTGTTTTGGCACTGACACCACTTGCCAAAATAATCGCCCACAAACTTGGAGCTATTGACTACCCCGGAAAACGCCGCGTTAATAAAAAACCCATTCCTCGCATGGGTGGTGTTGCCGTTTTCACAGGAATTTTCTTAACACTGCTCATTCATTACTTAGGTATTCTAGCTCATCTTTGGCCAAGCGTATTTTTACCAAGTGAAGTATTTCAGTACATTAACTACCCACTTATTATGCTTGGCATGATCTGCATTTTTATCACTGGTGTTATTGATGATATTTATCATTTGACGCCCCTTCAAAAACTCATCGGTCAAATTATCTCGGCTGCATGTGCCGTCTGCGGCGGCCTTGTTATTGGCGTGATTGTTAATCCATTAAGCTCTGGCGCACTCTATTTAGGCTGGCTTGCGTATCCTTTAACAATTCTTTACTTAGTTGCATACGTTAATATTTTTAACCTCATCGATGGCCTTGATGGCCTTGCAACAGGACTTGCTTTTATTGTAAGTGCAACTATGTTTGTACTCTCGATTATGGCACATAGACTTGATGCTGCGTTTTTGGCAATTGCACTGTGTGGATCAACGCTTGGTTTTCTAAAATATAATTTTAATCCCGCTTCAATCTTTCTAGGCGATTCAGGATCATTGCTGATTGGCTTTACCTTAGGCGTTATTTCGCTGTTATCGGTAACACGTGTAGCAGGTCTTACCACCATCATGGTACCTCTTATTATTTCGGGTATTCCTATTATCGATACGTTTTCGGCAATTATTAGAAGAAAACGTGCACATATTAGTATTAGTCAAGCTGATCAAGGGCACATTCATCATCGTCTTATTTCTGAAGGATTCAATCAAAAACAAGCAGTTCTTATTATGTATGCGTGGACAGCATTTTTGTGCTGTGGGACCTATCTTATGACGCAAGTTGAGGTATTGCCACGTATCTGCATTTTTATCGTTCTTTTTGCGCTTTCGCTGGTGTTTACGCTTAAATTGCATTTGTTTGAGCCCGTACTTTTCCACCACACCAACCCTACTACAGGAAAAGACGAACTGGTTTCGCCCAAAGATCCCGAATTTAAGCTGGAAGAAGAAAAGTTTGAACAACAACACCACAGTCACAATCTTACCCATATATAGCGAAATAAGCCATACGCAAAGGTACGCATGACTTATTGCATAAAAGCACACGAAGTACGCCTCGAGGCGCATTAAACGGTCTAGCGGTGTGATTACAAACGATACATATAGGTAAATACATCTTCGCGCTGCATGGTAATTTGAACGTGCAACGTTTCTCCAAGCTTATCCAGCGACTCTTGAATCTCGGCAAAACTAACACTGACTTCTGAAAGATCTACAACCATAGTCATCGTAAAAATAGAAGACATAATTGTCTGCGAAATGTCCAAAATATCTGCATTATTGTTAGCAAGAATCGTTGCAACTTTTGCAACGATACCGCAGCGGTTTTTTCCTAAAACACTTACAACCGCGCGATTATGCGTACTTTGTGCACGATCAAGCGTTGTTTGTGCATCCGATACCGTATGAGATGAATTGTGATCCATAATGACCCTTCCTGTGTGTATTATGGCTACGATACTGTTGTACTACTATCAAACGCCGAGAATCAAAGGTTTAATTACTACTATCGTCTTGACTCTGCTCATCTTGCTCTTGTTGCTCTTTTTGCTCTTGAAGAGCGGATAATTGCTTAACGCAGGTACTTACCCATTGGATAGCGTTATCTTGCGGATGTCCTTTAACTTCGGCAAGCTCAAAGCCCTTATCCCATACGGGTGTAAACTGAACGTCTTTTACACCATCATAATGTTTTAGAGCGGCAACCAAATTAAGCTCGGTAGTTAAAGGAGAGGCCTGCTGCATAAGCCCTGTATTGATGCGCCAAAATGGTGCAACTTGCGCTTTGCCAAAACCCTCACTTGAGCCACACAAGTTATAAAGCGGATTGAGTGCATTGATACGAAGCTGCTGCGAAGAGCCTAAAGAATCTTTCTTATCAAGGTCATTACGATATACATCTACAAGCTTGGTATCAAAAGCAGAATCTTTTTTATATGCATCTTGGTGCTCGGCAAGTAAATGCGCAACATGCGCATCAAAGTGCAAGGTAGATTCGTTATCAACTCCAAAGAGCTGATTGCTTGGCGTAGACTTATCTAGTGCGTCAAAAGCACATACTGCTTTATTGGGAATTTTACAGTGTTTTACAAATTCCCATAGATTACTAATCGTGACCGTTCCTTTTGACGAAGAATAGGTAATCCAGCGCGTATCGCTGTTAAGTGATGCAAGATAACTTGATGGTGTTTCGTACGAGGTTCCCTGTACCTTTGAAACTCCTGTAGAAGTTTTATCAGACGCTGTTGGATCCCCCGACAATTTTTGTTTTGACCCATCTTGAGCAGAAGAAGATGATTCTGGCTCTTTAGTGGCACTACTGATACATTTTTCGTTCAAATTACCCGGAAACGCAGGTTCCATCAACCGTGAAGGTGTTTGAACATAAGGGAATTGCGTATGCATAATAAAATCGGTTGCAGCGTCAGTAAGCGTTTTCATCACATAATTGTAATATGATCCATCACAGTAACTGCCATCATCCAATTTTGAAAGAAGAAGGCGTTCGTTTTGGTTATCACACAGCCCAAGCTCATTCAAGCGAGCAGCATACTCTTGCGCAAGATCTGAAGACAATTGCTTTTTGAACGAATTCGCCTTGCGAGATTCATCCGTTACAAATTGCCCCATCATCCATTCATAGGCGCAGTCTCCTAACTCAGCATCAAGCAAAGGACACCACAGCGCACAACCAGCAATTTTATCGGAAATAGTATTTCCTTTACTATCGTGTGTGGCTGCGCCCACTTTTTTGAGATAAGACGTATAAAGGTCGCTATCGCCACTAGAGCCTAAAACAGAGCTTATAGTTGCCCCTGCACCATAAGAAAGCGTAAAAATATTATCGGTATTAGCAGGCAGAGCAGATGCATTGTAGCGCAAAAATCGAATAGCACTCTTAAGATCAACCACACTCCAAGGCGCTCCCCCAGAGAACATTTCTTTTTTATCGCTTTCAAAACCTGAGCTTCTACCCCTAAAGCCGGCATACACATAAATCATACCCGCTTGTAAATACCTACGCATGCCTTCGTACTCATAGACATTAGGACAGGCTTGTGGCGTAAAAAAAGCAGAATTAAGTGGCATAACAATAGGAGCAGTTTGGGGCGTATAATCACCTAGCTGCGCGTCATCTCGCGTGGTACATTGCCACGAATCACCTTTTTGTTTTGCAAGAAAATAGGTACCAGGTACATAAATTGAAAGCGAACCGTATGTTTTTGACGCAGGATGTAAGCAATACGGAATACCAAGTTGATAAAAACAGTTGTTCACTTTATCAAATTTCCAACCATCGCGTTTGAGCTCCAATGCCTTAAATTCACTCAAGTTGGGCGCAGGCTCAGGCGATTCCGAGGAAGAAGTATCCTGAGGCTGATCTTCGGTTTGGCCCGTACAACCTGTTGCAAAAAGCAGGGCGCAAGACGCAAGTGATAAAAAAGACTTTCTTGTGATGTTCATACATCCTCCAAGTACCTATCAAAAAACTTCTTATATTATGACTAAAATGTTGGTAAGTTCCCACCACATTCACAAGAAGAAAATATAAAAAGACGTATGTGCAATACACATACGTCAATTACATACTCAATTGCTCGATAAAGTGCTCAAAAAAGCTTAAGCTACAATGCGTGTTCCCGTCTTGCCTAAAAGTCCTTGTTTAGCGCATTCAAGCGAGGTAATGAGGGCTTCACCTGCAGGTGTTTGTTGTACAAAGTTTACGCACGCAGAAATTTTAGGAAGCATAGATCCTGGCGCAAACTGGCCTTCATCGCTATATTGCTTTGCTTGTTCCACGTTTATTACATCTAGGTTTTGCTGATTAGGCTTGTTAAAGTTAATGGCAACTTTTTCGACGGCAGTTAAAATAACCAAGCGATCGGCTTTAATATCGTGAGCAAGTAAAGCTGCGGTATTATCTTTATCGATAACGGCCGCAACACCTTTATAACCAGCTTCGGTTTTAACAACAGGTATTCCGCCGCCACCTGCAGCAACAACTACACACCCACTTTCAACCAGCGATTTAATAGTATCGGTTTCTACAATATAGGTTGGAAGCGGCGAAGCAACTACCCATCGCCATCCACGTCCCGAATCCTCAACATAGACGTCGCCCGAGTGTTCCATGCGCTTTTTTGCTTCTGCTTCGCTGTAAAAGGCACCTACCGGCTTAGTAGGATGCTGAAACGCAGGATCTGCAGCGTCTACTAGCGTTTGCGTAACTACTGACACCACGGGCTTGTGTATATTTCTGTGAGCAAGTTCGTTGGTCATTGCCTGCTGAAGATGATATCCAATGTAGCCTTGCGACATAGCCCCGCACTCTGCAAAGGGAATTTCTGGTCCAACACCATGTTGAGAAGCATAATCGGTAGAAACTTTAAGAGCCCCAACCTGAGGGCCATTGCCATGCGTGATAACTACGCGGTAACCCTCCTCGATCATATCAACAAGCGATTTTGCCGTATTTTGAATAAGCGCCAGCTGCTGTTGAGGAGTTTTGCCTAAAGCGTTTCCTCCTAAAGCAACAACGATGGTTTGTTGTGTATCCATAGTTTCTCCTTGTAGAGCGAACATGCACAGTAAACGGTGCCGCACGTGTTCCTTATAACATATCACAGTGTAAGCCTACCATACTTCTTACGCATAAAATAAAAAAGTTATTGTATAAATTTGTTGATATGCAAAAATTATCGGTAAATGGTCTTATGCTTTTGTATTCTAGTAATCAAAGCTGTCTGTAATTTTTTATTGCATACAATTTATTGTATTTTTTTATCGTTTAATACATATACTACGCGCAATTTAAATGAAAATCCCTCGTAATAGTCATTCTTTTGTATAGAAAAAATAAAATGAGATAATAAACGATGCTGCGCCACGTGCAACGAAACCATAACAACAACTCCATAAATCACTCGGATGAAATTTCCTATGATTTCTGCATATTTATACCATTTACCACTCACTTTTATCCGTTAACCAAATTTAACATCAATGAATTTAAAAATGTGATATGGACTTCTACTTTACTCATACCCTCTGTGTTAAAAGTGCGTTAAACTAAAAGGTGCCTAAATATTTTGTGCACACGTAGTACAGGTGCACATAATCTTAATACAGCCTTTAGTAAAAGGAGTTGCCATGAAAGTACTTGTTTTTGGAACCATGAGCTACGATAAGGATTCATTCAACAAAGAGTTGCCTGATTTCCCTCATGTAACACTTGAATATACCGATGTAGACCTCACTCCAACAACTGCAGCATTGGCAAAAGGTTATGACGCCGTATGTGCATTTGTAAACTCTAACGTATCTGCAATGACTTTGGAAGTACTCAAAGGCTTGGGTATTGAGCTTGTTCTTATGAGATGCGCAGGATTTGACGCGGTAAACGTTAAAACAGCTCAAGAAATTGGTATGAAAGTTACCCGCGTTCCCGCATATTCACCCGAGGCAATCGCTGAGCACGCAATGGCTTTGGCATTGGCAGCCAACCGCCACATTTGCAAAGGTTACAATCGTATTCGTGAAAATAACTTCTCGCTTACCGGTCTTGTTGGCGAAACCTTACACGGAAAAACTGCTGGTATCGTAGGCTGTGGTCGTATTGGTGCTGCACTTTGCCGCATTTGTAAAGGTTTTGGTATGACCGTTTTGGGTTACGATTTGTATCCTAATCAAAAATTGGTAGACGAAGAGCACTGTGTTGATAGATTTGTTTCCCTAGACGAGCTCTATGCAGAATCTAATCTTATCAGCCTGCATGCCTTCTTAAATGAAGAAAGCTACCGCATGATCAATGATAAAGCAATTGCCAAGATGAAACCTGGCGTTATCTTTGTAAACACTGGTCGTGGTGGTTTAGTTGATACACAAGCTTTAATTCGTGGTATCATTTCTGGCAAAATTGGAGCAGCAGGTTTGGACGTTTATGAAGAAGAAGGTCCAAATGTATATCAAGATCGTACCAGCGAAGTCTTTGAATCTGTTACCAGCCAATTGTGCGCATTCCCCAATGTTGTTATGTCATCTCACCAGGCATACTTTACACACGAAGCACTTAGCCAAATTGCGCGCGTTACCCTTGAAAATGCTGAACGTTATGCAGAAGGTAAAGAGTTTATAGAACGTAGCGTTGTATGCTAGATTTTTTTGCTACAACAACTATAATGCTAGCGGATAGAAACAATACATGTGAAAGGATATAGATGAAAAGAACAAAAATCATCTGCACCATGGGTCCTGCAACTGAAGATGATAACGTCTTACGTGAAATTATTAAAAGCGGCATGAATGTTGCTCGTTTTAACTTCAGCCACGGTTCTCATGAGTACCACCGCACAAATATCGAGCGTGTTCGCCGTATTTCTCAAGAGCTCGGTATTCCTGTAGCTATTATGCTTGACACCAAAGGTCCAGAGATTCGTACGGGTGAACTTGAAAATCACGAAAAAGTTGTTTTAACAACAGGTGAAAAAACCATCGTTACCACTGATGATGGCGTAATTGGAAACAAAGATCGTTTCTCACTTGACTACAAGCGTCTTCCTCAAGAAGTAGAAAAAGGCTCCATCATTCTTATTGATGACGGCTTAATTGAATTAACTGTTGACCATGTTGAAGGTACCGATATGTACTGCAACATTGACAACGGTGGTGAGCTTGGCGAGCGCAAGGGTGTAAACGTACCTAACGTTGAAGTTGGTCTTCCTTCTGTTACCGAGCAAGATAAAAAAGACATTCTCTTTGGTTGCGAGCTTGGAATTGACGCTATCGCTGCTTCGTTCATCCGTAACGGTGCTGCTGTAGACGAAATCCGTCAACTCTGCTTTAGCCAGGGTCAACGTCACATTGATATCTTCCCCAAGATTGAATGCGCACTTGGTGTAAAGAACTTTGACGAGATCCTTGAGCACTCCGACGGTATTATGGTTGCTCGTGGTGACTTAGGTGTAGAAATTCCACCTGCAAAGGTTCCTCACATTCAAAAAAGCATTATTAGCAAATGTGCTTCGGTATATAAGCCTGTTATTACCGCAACTCAAATGCTTGATTCTATGATCAGAAATCCTCGTCCAACACGCGCAGAAGTAACCGACGTTGCCAACGCAATTTACGATGGTACCGACTGTGTTATGCTCTCGGGCGAGTCTGCAGCAGGTAAATATCCTGTTGAGGCTGTAAAGATGATGGCAACTGTTTGCAAAGAAACCGAAAAGTACTTAGCAGAGCGTGGTATTTATCACGACTCAGGTGACGAAGTTAACGCAGCAATTGGTTTGGCAGCTGTTGAGTGCGCAAATCGTGTTCATGCACATTGCATTATTTGCCCAACTCACTCGGGTCGTACCGCACGCCTCATCTCAAACTTCCGTCCTAATTTGCCTATTATTGCAATGTCTCCTTCAAACCATGCAATCAGAAAGACCTGCTTCTACTGGGGTGTTACTTCTTATAAGACACCTGAGCAAGGCTCACTTTCTGCCACTTGCTACAACGCATTACGTGAGGCAAAAGATCACGGTTGTGTAAACAAGGGTGACCTGGTTGTTATTACCGCTGGTGACCCACAAACTTCACCTTCTCAAGGCGACTACATTACCTCAACTAACATGACTATGGTTGCTCAAATTCAATAAAGCAACAGCACTTTATATGTTGAGAAACCCCCTCTATATCTGCTGATGTAGTGATATGTACCCAGAATACTGGACACATATTTATGAACTAGGCTGGACACATGGATGCTATTCTGTACTTTACAGGTGGCATCCATTTTGTTTTTGCCTGAATTCTTTTGTTATTATAG
>NZ_CFRCNA010000031.1:0-9546 GCF_986145555.1 Fannyhessea sp. | reverse complement strand
CCTGCATTTTCATCTAACCAGTAGTCTTTATTATCATCGGTTAGTTTACCTGTTACCATCTTATAGTTGTCTTTATTAAAGTAGAACCATTTACCACTTGGTGTGTAATACCAACCCTTGGCATACGTATCCTTAGATACTTGATAGCTCCAGGTATTTCCTTCGTGAATCCAACCACGCGTAGAAGCTAATGCAGGAGACGCAGCACCAATAAGTGTTGCACCTGCAACAGTTGCAGAAATTAACCCTGCAAATATAGCTTTTTTAGATACGGAAACAAAAGAAGAAGAAGTCGAAGTATACATATATAAACTCCTACTAAAAAGAAGTAGCACTATTGCCCTTCTGATATATTTACTATAACATATATTAGAAAAAATTGTAATAATATTTTTAATTATTTTTAGTATTTTGGTGATATGGGAATCTTGTATAATAAACATATATTGAATCTATTACTTAGGAGCTTACAATGAATTGCGCGCTCGCATCGGTTAAGATTCCAACTGAACTTGTACAGCGGTATAGTAATCTTGCTCACTTAACAGGTCATGATAGCGATTACTATATGGAGCAGGCTTTACTAGAATCCATAGATAAACTTGAATATGAACACTCGCTTTTACAGCAACTCAAAGATTTACAAGATGGTTGCTTAAAAACATATTCCCTTGAAGAAGTGAAGGCTCATTGTGAATTGGAATCTTAGATTTTCCCAACAGGCAGATAAAAGTTTACGTAAGTTTGTATTACAATAATTTTATTGGATATTCTTCCACTGTAACGGTATCGAGATAAAGGAGAAACATCATGGATTTAGAACCGTTTCTATCAGTATCGGCTGTAGTCGTCATATGCTCAATTACATTATCTACTTTCTGCTACTACAAAGCCAACACCTCTCTCGTCTTGAGCGACCGTTATCTATTCAGTCAGACAAGTTTTATGATGACCTTAATTACAGGTGTTATATTGTTATTACAGGCGTACTTTTTCATATTGTCATTAGTTTAGGTTGAGAAAGTTCTTTCATCTTAATGTTGTGTAATCATCTGATTTATGAAAGTAGCAATATGATTTATTCAAATGAAAGAAAGCTATCTTTAAGTGACTGGCTCAAGAAAAATCATTGTACATCATATAAAAGCCCCCTAAAGTTACAAACATTTTTATTGCTTTACGAAGCCCTAACAAAGGTAGCTGCAGAGCAGACTTATAATAAAAATGCTGAATCTATTAACGCCCAAAGAGCTGAAAAATGCGCTTTTATAGTTGGAACTATGACGGAAAAGGGACTATCAGACCTTACGCACCAAATGAATCTTTGGAAATCAAAGGAAAATCGCATTATGTCTGGTGAGTACCAAGTAGATTTAGATGAATCAGATTTTAACTCTCATGATGAGAAATTGATTGATACATTAGACAAAATGTATCCAACAGATATGATAGAAAACTCTGCAATTGTTAATTTAGATAAGAATTATTTTGTCTTTTCAAAATCTGATTCGGAATTGCTTACCGAAAAGCATTTCGATGTGTTACTCACCCTTGCAGAAAATGAAGAACTCCATAATCCCGTGTTTGTTGATATAGACAAAGAAGGAAGGCTTTTAGTTGATTAAGTACAGATAGATATTACGAGCACCTACTCTACTATTGAGTGGGTGCTCATTTATTAGATTTACCAAAGTCATTAAAATTGAACTCAAATGGTGAGGTTTATACAAGATTTAATTCTTGATGTACAATAATTTATAACTTACGAGATAAAGGAGAAACATCATGAATATCTGTATAGTACTGCTTCTATCAATAACTGTTGTAGCTTATCTATGCACAGTTGCATTACTTGGTTGCTCGTTATTGCCCTGCGTCTCTCTCAACAACCGTCTGCAACGTACCCTCGATCAAACGACTTTTATGCTGCTCTTACTTACATGTGTTACGTTTTTGCTATCATATCTCATACCGTTTTTAGTTTAGGTTGAGAAAAGTTAAAATTGATATAAGGAACAAGCCCTTGCCATACGTGGAAGGGCATTTTTTATGAGATATAAACACCGCTAAAAGACTTATGCCTTAATACAACGCATAAGACCACATTCAAAGTCTGCTTCTTCACCGTCTTCAATGTGTGGTTTTCTAAGAATTAAATGACCGTTTACGGCAAGTCCTACGACAAACTGCATTGCGTCTTTAGGAACAATCAATACGCGCCTATTTAGGCGCATATCAATACCCTTTACGTTTTCATCATCTTCTTCAATTTCATGATAATCAATTGGTGAATATCTACGCTCAAGATAAATACCCTCATCGACATCCGTTATGTCTATAAAGTTATCCTCAAGAAGTGCTCCATCACCAGGACTCTCAAGAGTCATCAGCGTTGTGTTGATTTCTTCTATAGATCCTGATTTATATAGAATAAAAATATTCATAACTACCCTTTCTCTTTACTTTTATAACCTGCGCTTATCACGTGCAATTGTTACCTTTTGCGCTTGTGCAGCCTTGCGAGCGTCCGCAAGTGCTTTATCAAGACTTTGCGCTTGTCTTTGTTGATATTTACGTAATTCAAGAGCAAGCGCGTGCTTCTTCTGCGCTTGTGCTACCCTATAAGCCTTTTCAGCTGTATCATCTCTATTCGATGCACCCTCAAAGCTTGCTTGCTCGTTCCATGTACCTTCAAGCTTTGCAGCACGCTTAATCATAGCTTCTGATTCATAGCTTTTCCTTTCGTTTGTACATTGAGGAATAGCCTTACCCAACATATCAAGTAGTGCTTGATACTTAGCAACTTTATCCTTTGTTTCATCGAGCGTTTGCTCATACGCATTTACTTTTTCTTTACAACGCGTTAAGAGTAGTGCTGCCTTTTCTTCATCGCCTGCATACTGCGCTGCGTTTTCCTTAAAGAATGTATCTGCGGCTTTAAGCTCACGTGTTAAACAAGCTTTAACATCAGTAATTTTCGATTGCGCTTCATTTCGCTGTAGACGGCTTTTAACATCTAATATGGGCTTTTCACGTAAGCTTTCTATCGTACTTTCAAGGTTCTTCACCGTTTGTGCCATATCGTAAATAGCTTGTGCTTTACTTTCTGCGCGCTTACTTTCTTCAAAGCCAGCTTCTAATTCGGGTAATTTACGCTCTTTTGTACCAAGCTCTATTTTTAAGTTACCTAGTGAATCTATCTTTTCACGAGAAAGTAAGTTAATAGCTTCCGCCATTGCATGAATGTTTTTCCATGCTGCTCTTTGCGAAACAACCCTCACGCATGAATCACTAAATGTTTTTGGTTTATATATTTCAGTTATCTTTAAGCTTGCATATTTACGCTTATGAAACGCAATTTCACGCTCAAACTTTACCCAACCGCGCGCGAACTCAACGCGCTTATGTTCAATTGCATACTCATCTTTAATGGATTTCATAACGCTTGTAAAGTCTACGGATAATCTTTGCTCAATAGCTGCCTTTGTATAGTCTGCACCTAAGCTTTTAGAGCTTGCACGATAGGTAAAACCTGTTGATAGAGGGTGATAAAAGGTGATATCACGTACACGCCCTACGTCATTAACTTTGTATCCTTTATCTTCCATATAAAAGATAAAATCACTATACGACTTACTTTTCCTGATAGATTCGTTAATAGCTGTGCGTATATCTTGCTTCCAAGACCATTTTCCTTGTGAGGTAAGCTTAATTTCACTCATAGAAAGTCTATCAGGTTGTGCATTGTGCTCTTGCGTCAATCCTTCTTTTTGCTGTTTTCTATAGGTAACAATATCGGTTAATGTAGAGCACCCATGCTTTTCGGCAATACTTTGAGCCGCGCGTGCTTCTGCGATAATCTTACGATTAGAACGCTGAATTTTATATCCTGTTTTTGGCAATACTGAATTTAAAATAATGTGCGCATGAGGAATGTGATGTGTATTATCATCGTGAACCTCGACAGCCCACTGACCTTCAGGATACATATCACCTGCCCACTCAGCAGCCATATCCGCAACCTCATCTACACCTACCTTGTCTTGCGGATCAGGCGAGAATACAAAGTGATAGTATTGCCTTCCTGTTTCTTTCCCCCACGCTCGTTTAGTATCAAGCATTTCTTGCGCCCAGTCATATTTAGAATCACTTACTTGTGTAAGATTTGGAGATAGACGCTCTGCACACACGCGCTCATACTTAGCATGGTGTCCTGAATGTAGATAATTTTTAATTGAGTTAACATTATTTTTTTGCTCAAGCTTTGCACCTACTAAATAGCCAAAAATATCCTTAACACCCCACCCTTTTTTATAGAATGAAGCGTTTTTCTGTGATAATTTCATCTGTTTAACGGTCTTGAGCATAGGCATAACAAAAACCTGCTTTTACCTAATAGAAGAAATCAGATTTAAATTAAGTTTATTGAGTTTCCCTTGAATCCTTGCAAAGTCAATATAGAGATCATCAACAACAGGATTTTCCCCTAATCCGCTTTCACGTAGCCTTTCTAAGATTGTACCAACCTCATCAAGTAAGTCTGAAATAGTGCATTGCGTTTTTCTCAATGTAGAGGAATTGAATTGGTCGCTTTCAAGGCAAGTGAGCATAAGTTTTGAAGTTGAAAGTTGAGCCTCTGCAGCAATCCTTTTAAGGTCTGCAAGCTGCTGTGATGAAACACGTATACATACACATTGATCTTTCATTTAGGTCTCCTTTATCTCGTAAGCATTGTGGAAGTGCTTTTTAATTCTAGGGTATGGGGCAAAGCCCCATGAATGAGCAAGAAAAGCGCGCGGCAAGCGCGATGTTCGCCGCTCAGTATTTTGTATATACAAAATACGTCTCTTGCACCCGACATATCGACATTATAGCATAATCTATGTCGGGGGGCATTTGGGTTTTTGGGTTTGCCTTGTGGTACACTTTTAAATAGTTAAAGGAGTCTCCTATGTTATATATAACAGGCTTATTTGCGCTTAATCTTGAGTGTTCTCTTGGCACAACGGGTGATTGGCATATGTCGGGTATGGACTGGTCTAAACTGACTTTAGCCGATAGCAATAACTCAATTTTTGGTACATATGGTATCGAACGCAACTCAACTCGTTTAGTTCCCGAACACGAGGGTAAGCCACATAACATTGCTAATCACGTCCGCGCGTGTCTTGACCTTATCGAACAAGAAAACTATTGCGCTGCCGAAGGTATGTACAGAGATTTCCTAGATGAAGACGATTGTTATAATGCTGATGTTTTTACGCGTGTCTTACATCTTATAGAGACTTACCCCAATCGTTTTGATGAAATCAATCGCTTTATGGGGCGTGAATACGGTACAAAATGGATCTTCTTCATTGTTAGTAAAGGATATGATTGCCTATGTGGTATGCCCAACACAAAACAGTTGAACGCAATTTTCTAGCAAGCCTTGACTCAAACTCACCTTTGATTCTAAAAGGTGGTACAGCTCTCATGTTTTGCTACGGTTTAGATAGATTTTCTGAGGATTTAGACTTTGACGCTATAGCTCACGCGAATACTGAAAGATATGTCAAGTCTTTCTGCTCTAAGCATGGTTATAGTTACTTTAGAAAGAAATATACAGATACTGTTCAGCGACTAACCATTCATTATGGCGGCGAAAAACCCCTTAAAATAGAAACCTCTTTTAGGGATCACAGTTTATCTCTGAGTGATACCATTATTAAAAATAATATACGCACCTATCCTATTGATACGCTTGCTCAGATGAAGATGACAGCATTTATGAGTAGAGATAGGATTCGCGACTTATACGATGTCTCGTTTATAACCAATAACTACTGGGAAGAACTCTCACAGCCAATTCAACGTCTTTACCGAACAGGCTTTGCAGAAAAGGGTATCGAACAATTTGATCTGATGTGCGCAACACAAGATGATGACCTTATTGATAAAGATTCTCTTGCAGAGTCCTTCCTAAAGGCACTTGATAAAGCAAAAATTGCTCACACTACAGAAGAAATTCGACCATACCGCTCTCTTGCCGAGGAGATGGCTGCTGCTCGTACTGCTGCCAACAGACAGAAAGAGAACGATGATACATCTATGCAGCATAATATTAGACAATAAGCAAGAGAATTGACATCATAAAATATTTGTGCTATGTTTGACCTGCTTAAAGAGGGTGTCTCGCTACCCATAAAGCAAAGGCGAAACGTTAAAGCTTAGCAGAGAAGAAACTTTCTTCTCTGCTTTTTCATGCCTAAGCTGAACAAATTGCAGTAATCACAGTATCTTTAATAGGTTATAATTTTGTAAGAAATATCTTGCGTGTTTTGAGCACGAAATAGATAGGAGCAACTGATGATATCGCTTATCCTTGCTTATGTGGCTTGTGTCTTATGGTTCTTAGTAAAGTTCGTAACAATTATGTTCTTTGCAGCTGATTGTATAGTTGTTATGATGTTGACTTATAACTTTGCTGCCCAAAACATTTTGCCGTTAGTTGGAAATGGAACTTCAGGAGACGTACCTATTGCTCTTGCTTGCTCGGCTATAGGAGCAATTTTGTATGTGGCTCTACTCTATGCCATACATAGGTTTTTTCCAAGAATTTGGAAGGTGGTCAATCTCTTTCTATCATTTTATTCTGCTTACAACACTTATCTTTTCGTCCTGCTCTTGGTCGGCATTAGCGTTTCCAGTATACTAACAGATGTTCCCACACCCAACCTTATCGCGCATGCTCTTGTAGGCTTATTATTATCAGGGATTGTCTATGTGGCACGTGATAACTTCTTTAAGAATCTGAGTGATAGTTCTGATGATAACGAAAACGTTGTCTACGTAATTGAAAAGAAGAACGATGATCAAGCACCACAAAAAACTGAAGATGACTAATCATAAACGCAAAGATACAGGTGATTTTTTTGACCTAGGGGACAGAAATGGGACAAAATCAAATTACAAACTAAAAATACTACCTATTACCTGCAATTATATGTTTATTAGTTTGTAAATTATGGGTTCAAATCCCGCATCGCCCACCATTTGTTTTCTTCCTTTTTACCCAGGTAAACATACTTATTTACATGATAGCAAAATAACACCCGACCCATTTTTGTCCCATGATATTGAGGAATGACTACGTAAAGATATAGGAAAACTTACTTTTATTGCAAAATTATTGCATAAATTTACGTGGTTCAACACCAGTAGAAAAAATGGGTTTCGCTTATCCCAGCAAAACCCATTTTTGTTCTCTGCAAGACGAAACACTTGGCCAATATCTCGGCAGGCGCGCAATCTTGAACAGTCTTTTCATCAATATGAGACCGACATTAAAGCAACATTAAAAGACTGTGATATAAAAACGCACCCAGCGTTGCACCCATAAGTGGACCAACTACAGGGATCCATGCATATTCCCAATGCGATGTACCTTTATTGGCAATAGGCAAAAGCGAATGCATAATACGAGGTCCTAAATCGCGCGCAGGATTCATAGCATATCCTGTTGTTGAACCCAGACATAATCCAATAACTAAAATAAGAATACCTATGACAATTGGTCCGAGCCCGTGCTCAAGACGATTAGGACCAAGACACAAAACACCAATGATAAGCACCGAAGTAGATAATATCTCACCAAATAAGTTAGAAGGCGTGTGACGAATAGCAGGCGCTGTACAAAAGCATGAAAGAATAGCATCTTGATTAGTGGTTTGCTTCCAGTGAGGATAGAAATGAAGCCAAACACATACGTTGGCGCACATAGCACCCAAAAATTGCGCAAGGATAAAAGGAGGAACCTGCTCCCACGAAATCTCCCCTACATATGCAAGCGCAACACTAACAGCAGGATTCAAATGTGCCGGTCCAAAAATTCCTGCAACGTATACTGCAAGCGTAATGGCCATCGCCCAACCAGTAGCCGTTTGCATCCAGCCAGTGCCATATGATTTTGTTTGCTTTAATTCAACGGAACAAATAACGCCTTCTCCTAAAAGCATCATAATAAATGTTCCTAAAAACTCACCTATCATAGGTAGTGTAATCACGAATAATCGCCTTCTTTCCTAAGGGGAAACGATATGTCCCACATGTTTGACAAACGGTAAAATTATACGTGAAAAAATTTAATTTTGGGTGAAATGTATACAAAATAGAACCACTTCATTAGGTATACAAAAATTTGGTTTAGAACTAGGTAATGTATGCTGTAAATAACAAAATAATGGTGATTGGTAATATCTTCACGGCTAATCATCTTTTGTTTCTCGTCTGAGCTTGCCCATGAGCTCGTTTACTTCTTCTTGAGTAAAGCTCTTTTGTGCCCCTTGTTGTTGGGTGTCTTGCTCAGAGGTTGCAGTTGCTTGTGTATCAACTGAATCGGCAATAATATATCCTTTCTGTTGCCCGCTCTTTCGCGGTTGTCTATACTCCTGCTTTTAGCAGTCATCCATCACAGATACGCTCTGTGCAGCGTAGATATTAAAAAAGGTGCACGTCTGCACCTTTGATAATCAAATTAAGATGTGGTATAGTGTATGTAATCCGTCAGAGACCTGCCATTCGTGGGAGGCAAGCTGGACGGATTATTTTTTAAGTTTCTTTATACTCTCATCATTTACAATAATAACCTCATCAAAATCATTTCTACTTATAAGTCATGCTTCAGCCTGAGCACAAACATCTTCATAAGAAAAAGGTGATGAAGTTGCATCAATAATGAGGTTTCTTGCTTGCCCTCGTGCCTCATTGAACTGGTTGTTAATATTATTCTTGCCATGTCCGCTCGGCTGTTTAATTTCCCATGCCACCCCGTCAATCATCAAGTCACTTGTTCTTTTGTTTTCAGCTTCACGAGTCGCACGAAACATTCCTTTTATGCCGTGTTTGCTTAATCTATTAGCCGTTTTGAACTCTCTTTCGCTTGGCCGTGCGCCTCTTTCACATGAAAAATCGCGTGGTAAATTTTTTAATTCTCTGCGACGCATGCGCTCGATTTCTCGTAAGAGCCTTTTACGCGCTGTTGTGTTTGCTTGGTTGTCTCGTGTAAAGTCGATACCTAGTTTATCTGCAATTGCAGAAAATCTGTAATACATCTTATCGGGGTCATACCCTTTAAGACGTGGGTTATCGTGGTTAAAATCAACACAGACGCTGCATCTACACGCGGTTGGGTTTGGTTTATGCCGCGCGTTCGCTTTCAATTCTCAAGTGCCACCTGCGCTGCTCTACTTGCACCATGCGTCTGTTTTTATGCTCTCAAGCTTTTTAAGACTTGTTGATTTTTTACTTACCCTGGTATTTACGTAATAAAAAAACCGCTCCAAAGAGCGGCTAAAGTAATGAGCGCCCGGATTCGCACCGGAGTCTCCTCCAACAAGGCATAATCTCTCCTATACGACAACCCATTACGATATATAATTTTGCCATTGTTCAAGGATAGTGTCAACCATCTAGAAACGGTTACTCATGGCGTACCTTGCCTTTGCGAAGTGTTTTCCCAAGCTTTGTAATTACTGCTATATAGTTATAAGCTTTGCCTGTCTTTTT
>NZ_CFRCNA010000030.1:0-10334 GCF_986145555.1 Fannyhessea sp. | reverse complement strand
ATTATCTTGCCTCGCTTAAAGCACCTGCTGGTGGTGCTATGTTTAAGCCAGGATTTTTAGACTATCTGCGTACATTTCGTATGCATGTTGATATATGGGCAGTACCCGAAGGAGATGTTGTTTTTCCTCGTGAGCCTATCGTACGCGTTCAAGGCCCTCTTATTGATTGTCAACTTTTAGAAACAGCTCTCTTAAATACAGTTAATTTTCAAACCTTACTTGCAACTAAAACTGCACGTGTTGTCAGTGCTGCACAAGGACGTCCTGTTTTTGAATTTGGGCTTAGACGTGCGCAGGGATACGATGGCGGTTTGAGTGTAGCGCGCGCTTCCTATATTGGTGGTGCTGGTGCAACTTCAAACCTGCTTGCTGGTAAAATTTATAACATTCCTGTTTTTGGTACGCATGCTCATTCATGGGTAATGTCGTTTCCTTCGCAACTTGACGCATTTAGAGCTTATGCTCAATCAAGCCCTTATAATTGTGTGCTGCTGCTTGATACCTATGATGTTAACCTTGGTATTCAAGATGCAATTACCGTTGCGCATGAGATGGAAGCACGAGGAGAGCATCTCTTGGGTGTTCGTCTTGATAGTGGTGACTTGGCAAAACTGTCAAAACGTGTACGACAGGCTTTTGACCAAGAAAATCTTTCATACGTTAAAATCTCAGTTTCCAACGACTTAGATGAGTTTACTATTCAATCCCTGTTAGCGCAGCATGCACCAATTGATTCATTTGGTGTTGGTACTAAGCTCGCTACCTGCGACCCTCAGCCTGCTTTGGGAGGTGTCTATAAACTCACGGCTATTAGAAATTCTTCAGCCGATACATGGACACCCACTATTAAATTGTCCGAGATGGCGTATAAGCGTACCATTCCAGGAATTCAGCGTATCTTACGTTTTGTTGATAGCAATAACAACCTGGTAGGAGATATGATCGCAACAGAGTGTGGCGTATCAAATGCTCCTTCTCATATGGTTGATGTGTTGGACGACTTAGTAAGTTATAAATTGCACGATGCAACTTGTTATGAGCTCCTTGAACAAATTGTGAAGCTTGGTCAGCGTTGTAAAGAACCTGATAGTTTGGAAGTTGCGCGCGCGCGTTCGCTTGATGCTCAGGCTCATCTTGATCCAGCTATAAGAAGATTTTTAAATCCGCAAGTGTATCCTGTTGGTCTTGAACCTCGTCTATCCGAGCTTACACGCGAGCTTGTTCAAAGCCACGCAGCAACTCAATCTTCTTGCGATCAAACGCGACGACGATAACGGTATATTCTTGCATGAGTACGCGCTCCCGCATAAGCACTTAGGTGGTGCGTACCCTTTGCGCTCGTGAAATTTTAAATGCTTTTATGTTTGTAATCATACAAAACATACATTTTCGTTAATTTTTATTTTTTCCAATGTATTTTGTTTATTTTATACGTATGATTAAAAGGTATACAGAATTTTGTGTGTTGTATTTGTATGAGATGGTATACGTCCAGCATGTATATGATTAAAGGAGTTATATATGCCCGAAGCAATTAATGACCTTGTTCTTTGTGCTCTTAAGGATGCTCAAGCATCTTCAGACCTTCCTGAGTTCAAAATTGAAGACGCCTGTATTGAGCGTCCAGCTGATGCCGATCACGGTGATTGGTCTTCAACCGTAGCGCTGCGAACTGCTCGTCTTGCACATATGGCTCCTGCAAAAATTGCGCAGATTATTGTTGACCATCTTCCTGAGAACAAGGAAGTCGAAAAAGTTGAAATAGCCGGTCCTGGTTTTATTAATTTTTATCTTAAAGCCGCTGCAAGTAACGATGTTATCAATGACGTTCGTGCGCAGGGCAGTAGATGGGGCTCATGTGACGATGGTCATGGTTTTAAAATCAATTATGAGTTCATTTCTGCTAATCCAACCGGCCCATTACATGTTGGCCACGGTCGTTGGGCTGCTTTAGGTGACTCCATCTGCAATGTTTTGGATTTTTGTGGATATGACGTCTTCCGTGAGTATTACATTAATGACCACGGCTCGCAAATGGATGTTTTTGGCGGTTCAGTTGCTATGCGCTATGTGCAACTTTGCCAAATTATGCAAGAGAAATCCTGTGATAGCAATAAAGCATACGAGCTTCTTTTGCAAGACCGCGAAGAGTACGTTTTAGACGAGGATGACGCTCACCCCGAAAAGCACCCCTTTATGGACACTTTTAACGAGCATCTTGGTGGTAACTCGTATGGTGGCGATTATATTATCGAAATTGCAAAAGAGTTTTATGATGCCGATGGTGATGCTTGGTACAAGGTTGACGAAGAAAAGCGTTGTGATGCCTTCCGTGAGCGCGCATATCAGGCCATGCTTTCTCGTATCAAAAAAACCTGTCACAACGTTCGCTGCGATTTTGACCTTTGGTTTTCAGAGCGTTCGCTCTATGATAAAAATGAGCAGGGTGTTTCTTTGGTTGATAAAGCTTTTGCTCGTCTTGATGAAATGGGATACCTTTATAAAACGGATGACGGTGCACTTTGGTTTAAGTCTACCGCGTTTGGCGACGATAAAGACCGCGTATTAATTAAGTCTAACGGTGATTACACCTATTTTGCCTCCGATGTTGCTTACCACTGGAATAAGTTTGACCGTGGTGCGCAGCTCTCTATTGATTTATGGGGTTCTGACCACCATGGATATATTGCACGTGTTACGAATGTATGTGACGCACTTGGATTTAAGGGACAATTTAAGGTTGACTTAGGTCAGTTTGTAAACTTGCTGCGTAATGGTGAGCCTGTTCGTATGTCAAAACGTCGCGGCACTATGGTTCCCTTTGACGAGCTGATTGAAGAAGTTGGCGTAGACGCTACACGTTATACCTTGGTAAGCAAGTCATCTAATCAAACAATCGATTTTGATATCGAAGCTGTAAAAGAAAAATCAAATGCAAATCCAGTATTTTATGTTCAATATGCTCATGCGCGTATTTGCTCAATTTTGCGTCACGCAGCTGGTGTAAGCGAAGAAGAAGCTAAATCGTTAGGCATGGATGCTGTTGCACAAAAAGCAATTGGCGAGGCATGTGATTTGTCACTTTTGGTTCATCCTATGGAAGCTGCGCTTACGCGCAAACTTTCTGAGTTCCCCGAGCTTATTTCTGGCTGTGCACGCGATCGCGCACCTTTTAGAATCACGCATTTCTGCGAAGAGCTTGCAGGTGCTTTCCACGGCTTTTATGCAAATTGTCAAGTACTTTCAAGTGAAGGTAGACAAATTGATCCAGAGCTGTCTCGCGCTCGTCTTGCAGCCTGTGATGCAGTTCGTATTAATCTCGAAGTTGCGCTCAAGCTTATTGGTGTGTCTGCTCCCGATGTAATGTAGGTTGTAGGTTTTTACTTGTATCAGTCATGCTGTTTTCGTAATCGAGCAGCATGACTGATAGCTCTTCAAGGTAAATTTATGAGATCCTCTTTGATAAAAAACTCTTTGACTCCGGTTTTATATTCTCGTTTGTGTATATTCTGTTAGTTTGTAGTATTTCAAAATACTTTTATTTCAAAACACGTTTATGAATTATTAAATGTGCTAGTATACAGATGTTTTGTATTTTAACTATTAAATCCCTTTATACGTTTGTTATATCGAGCAGAGTAATCAAAACGTTTTCTTCCATGATTTAAACGTTTATGTATAATAGTTAATTTATTTTCACCTGGAAACAGTTACAAGAAAGGCATATTTCAATTATGAACCAATCAGGTGTAGATTCAGTTATTCCTCAAAAACGCCGTCGTGGTCGTCCTCGTAAAAATCAAAATGCGCTTGATTCCTCGTTAGATACTTCTTCTCAATCTGTACATGAGGAATCCAAGAACGAACAAACATCAGAACATGAACTTATTAAAAATATTGAGGATGGATCTCTTCCTTTAATTAATCTTCCTAAGCGCAGACGTGGTCGTCCTCGCAAAGCAGATATAATTGCACGTCAAAAAGCTATAGAAGCTGCGCTTTTAGCGCAACAACAATCGATAGAATCCCATGACATCATGTTAAAAGCTCAAGAGGTTCCATCTGCTGTTGATCTGAATATATCAGCTCAATCAAATGTTGTCGTATCGCATGAAAAGTTACAAAAGCTTGACATGCCTCAAAACCAAAAGATGCATCGTGTTGCAGTAGATATAGTACCTCAGAAAGAGCAAACTCACGTACAAACTCAAGAGCAAAATCAAGCACAAATTCCTGAAGCCGCTCAACACAGTGCCGTATACCATGAAGTAAGAGCAACTACACCTAAGATGGAGAATGAATCAGAACACCAAATTAACTCCGAAGCAAAAACCCCGTTTACTGCTACGCCGACAGTAGAACTACGTCGTCATCGTCGTCATAACAATGTCGATCAAATAAAATTAGCCTCTCAAGGTAAGAATACTTCAGCTGAAAATACAAATGACGAGTCTATTGCATCGAGCAACACAGCAGTAGCTTCAACAGCAGTATTGAGTCAATCAACTCCACAAGTTTCGCGTGTGAATCAACCTGCTGTCAAAGTTCCGCAAGTAAATGTACGTTTTACCAAGCAGCAGCGCAGACGGGGTAGAAAAACAGACAACGCAGCACCAAGCGAACCCTCTCTTACTCAAGAGCAGCTGTCAACTATGAAAGTAGCAGAGCTGCGTGCGAAAGCACAAGAGCTTGGGCTCGAAACTTCAGGTGTACGTAAGAAAGTCCTTATAGAGCAAATCTATAGAGCTGCTGCAGCTTCAGAGGGTTTTGCCTCTATTCAAGGAGTATTAGATATACAGCAAGATGGTTATGGCTTTATCCGTACAGGTAATTATATGAGTGGCGATAATGACGCATTTGTCCATCAGCAACTTATTCGCCAGTATGGTCTGCGTCCTGGGGATTGGATTGACGGCCGTGTTTCTCCGAGCCGTAACAATAAATTTCCGCCACTTCATAAAATTGTACAAATAAATGGTAAAACACCTGAAGAGATTCGCAAGCGTCCGCGTTTTCGCGATTTAACTCCTGTTTATCCTGACGAGCGTCTTATCATGGAAAACGGGCAGCAATCAATAACGGGACGTGCGATTGATTTAGTTGCACCTATTGGAAAAGGTCAGCGTGGACTCATTGTTTCTCCTCCAAAAGCAGGTAAAACAACTATTCTTAAAAAAATATGTCAATCTATTACCGCAAATAATCCCGAGGTGCATCTTTTCTGCTTATTGGTTGACGAACGTCCAGAAGAAGTTACCGATATGCAACGTTCCATTAAAGGCACTGTTGTTGCGTCTACCTTTGATATGCCAGCCGAAAATCATACCTCAGTTTCTGAGCTGGTTATTGAACACGCAAAACGCCTTGTTGAACTAGGACAAGATGTAGTAGTTGTTCTTGATTCAATTACGCGTCTTGCACGCGCGTACAACCTTGCTCAACCTGCTAGTGGACGTGTTTTGTCTGGTGGTGTAGATTCCGCTGCCTTATATCCTCCCAAGAAATTCTTAGGTGCTGCACGCAATATTGAACATGGTGGATCTCTTACAATTTTAGCTTCTGCTCTTATTGATACTGGTTCAAAAATGGACGAAGTTATCTTTGAGGAGTTCAAAGGCACGGGCAATATGGAACTTAAACTCGATCGTGACTTAGCAGATCGCCGTATTTTCCCTGCTATTGATCCTGTTTCTTCAGGTACGCGTAATGAGGATTTGCTTATTTCTAAAGAGCTTCAGCCGTTTGTTTGGGGTCTTCGCCGCGTCTTGGCAAATATGAATAATATCGAACGCGCAGCTTCGGCGCTTGTTAAGGGGCTCAAAGAAACAAAGGACAATGAGGACTTTTTAATTCGTTCTGCTCGAAAAGCGCAAGCAATAGATTATGTAGACTCCCCGTCAAAACTCTAGACAAGCTTGTAATATATGTATAAATGAGTCGCACCAGAAGAATAAAGGTGCGGCTCATTTTTTTCTTAGCTCTACGTTTTTTTCTGCCATGCGAGCAATACCCTAGATTGAATTTACAAACAACCGTCAAAATTTATTCGTCTTTTATATTTAACCTTGAACTTTTCTGATTTTTGCGTACTATTAAAGATAGTTAATTAATAATTCATACTGATAAACGGTATACGCAGATTAAACACACACCGCCGTTTAGTAATTTCGCTGCAGCGTCTTGTTTACCTGCGTATCTAAAACTTGCAAGAGGGGTTTAGATATGAAAGGCATAAGAAGTAAACAAGCTATCATCGCAGGGCTTCTTTCTTGTAATTGTGCGTTTGCTCCTCATTATGCCTATGCTGCACGTCAACCTCTTACTCTATTTCAGCCGAACGCTGATTTTGGTTTTGGTATTATCACTGGACTTGGTATTTCAGGCCTTATCGCAACGATTTCATATTTTTTAGCTCAATATCGCCATCATCATGACGATGCTGCCTTTGATGAGTTTTCTAATAATGATGAAATATCAAATCTAAAGACATCAAAGGATGTTTGCTTACCATCAACAGATATACCTGTTTCCGCACTTCATGCAAGCGATGATTATGCTGATATTGCAACGAACTATGTACGCCATCAGTCCTTTAAAGAACGTATGGCAACGCGTGCTCAAGGTGTTGCCAAAATTCTCAAAGATCGCTTATCTTCTGATCGTTTTGATGATCTTCCTGTTATTGAACGAGCCGACGGTTCAGTTGGAGATGTCGGAACAAGTTGGTGGGAAGCTCGTGTTGGTAAGAGCACTGCTCATGTAGGTGATAAGGATTCTTACCGAGAAATGGCGCCTGTTGACTTTAATCATAATCCAACCTGGTTAGAAGAGGAAACTCAAAATAGGAAGTCAAATCCTGTTAAGGATACCATCAGTTCTTATAAATCACGTGCTGATTATATTAGAAATTCGATTGCAGAAGTTAACGAAGGCACATATCCTGCTAAGCGCAGTGTTGAAGAACTTGATCATGAAGATTTATGGGAAGTTGCTTTACACAATATGAACGAAAAGATTATTCATGCAGACGATCCAGAGCCTCTTAAGATGCCTGTTGATCTTGATTCGCTTGATGAAGTGGATAACATGAGTAATATTACGGCATTTATTCCGTTTAAGGCACCTGCTAATCATCCTGAAGTTGTTGACAGAGATTCTTATGTTGATTACTTATTAGCAGATGAGTTTTCGCGAAATGAGTCGGGGATTGCGCGTAAAAGTTCTCACAGATATTTAAAGGTTCTTGAAGGTGGAAGCCAAACATTACCTCTTCGCTTTACTTCTAGCTCACATCCCGCGCCTCGATTAACTCACGTGCCCAAACATATGGCTTCCTCTCCTGCTAAATCGTGTGTGTTTCCTGCCAAACATTTTGCTGAAACCGCTGTCAAAGAGGCATAATGCTTCTTAAAGGGTATCGAGCATTTCAGAGATTTATATCTAAATATGCTACAAGTATTTTATGGATTGCTACACTTCTTTGGATAGCTAGTATGTGGCATCACTCTGCTACGCCTGGAGTTGTGTCGTCTGCTCAAAGTGATGCAGTAGTTCAAGATCTTTGGAATGTTTTTACTTTTGTGGGTGTTCAAAATATTCATACGATGGTTTTAATTGTGCGAAAAAGCGCTCATATCCTTGAGTATACGGTTTTTGGTGTTCTTCTCACATCTTTGTTTATCAAGGTTTGTTCTGAACTTGCATACACTTCTTGTTGTTTAGAAAATAGAGATGTTTTACGTACTCAAACTTTACAACTTGGACTTGTTTTTGTTTTAGGAGCTTGTGTTGTTCCAGCTTGCGATGAAACAATACAGTTGTTTGTTCCTGGTAGAAGTGGTCAACTTACTGATTGCTTTATTGATTTGGTTGGTGTAGCTTGCGGCGTATGCATAGTTGTGGCCATCTATAAACATTATAAGAATCGTGCGTAAACTCACAATCTCTATTTCCACGAAAATTTATAAGGCGTTTAGCTGGATATTTTCTATATTCTTAACTTTTCATTGCTGTAAAAAGCATATTAGTATTCAAAAGACTATGAATATATTCATATAATTATCCAATAATAAGAAAGAAATCCTGTAGGAACTTTCCGATTTTCTCATAGATTTTAAAAATTATAATTCACAGTTTTTCACATAAAATGAGTAAATTGCTGAATTTTTATTTTAATTTTGAATACTTTCGTTAACAAATGATAACAAGATTTGATTTTCGCTCAAAAATTGTCAAAGAGGCTTTACAGTATTCATCAAGAGTTGTTATCACATACATAAACGATTTGAAGGGGGATATGATGATGACTAATCTCACACGACGTCAATTCGTCAAAATGAGTGCGCAAGCCGCTACACTGATGGGGGGTTTGTCTATTATTGCTGGCTGTAATAATAACATGTCCTCACAATCAAGCGACTCATTAAAAGTTGGTGTTATGGGACCGTATACGGGCGATGTTGCTCAATACGGTCTTGCTATTAGAAACGGTGTTCAACTTTATGTTAAACAGTTCAATGCTAATGGTGGTGTTAACGGTAAAACCGTTGATCTTATGATCGAAGACGAAAAAGGCGATTCTACCGAGGCAAAGAACGTTTATGAAAAGATGCTTGATGCAAAGGTATTGGCTATCATAGGCGATGTTACCTCAACACCTTCTATTGCAGTAGCACAGGTCTCTGCAAATGATAATATGCCACTTATTAGCGCGTCTGCTACCGCTCCAGCTTTTACCTCATTTGGTCATAATGCATTTAGAGCTACCATGACTGATGACTTCCAAGGTAAAGTTATGGCTAAGTTTGCACAAAAGCAGGGATATAAAACTGTGGGAACTATCTATAACTCTGGTGGTGATTACGAAAGCGGTATTAACAAGATTTTTGTTGAAGAATGTCAGCAACTTGGTATTAACGTTACCTCGCAACAGGCATATGCAGCTGGAGACGTAGATTTTAATGCTCAGCTTACGGCTATTTTTGCAACGTCACCTGATGCTGTATTTTGTCCCAACTATTATCAAGATAGCGGCAAAATTGTTACCCAAGCTCGTCAGCTTGGTTACAAAGGCGTGTTCCTTGGCGCAGACGGTTGGGCTAACATGGTTGACGGTGATGATAAGTATGCTTCACCAGAAGATTTGGAAGGTTGCTATTATAATTGCCCGTTCATTGTTGAAAATGATAATGACAAAGTCAAAGACTTTGTTAAAGCTTATCACGACGAGTATGGCAAGAATCCTTCTAACTTCTGCGCACTTGGTTATGATGCCGCAATGATGATGTGCGCAGCTTTGAAAACCGTTGATGATAAAGGTGACGTTAAACCTGGAACCGAAGAGTACAAGCAAGCTCTCATTGACGCCATTGCTCAAGATAAAGTGGACGGCGTAACAGGTTCTATTGCATTTGAAGGAACTGGTGACCCAGTTAAATCAACCCTTGTTGTTACCTTTGATAAGGGTAAACAAAAAGTATTTCAGGTTATTGAAGCAAAATAACTAATCTTTAATTTTGGTAAACCCTTATGCAAGATGTAAAGGCATAAGGGTTTTGCCATATAAAATGACCGTATTTGCTGTATTTTTAGTAGTTTATATATTTTTTAACGCATCGTCAGTTGTTTCGTGATAAGGAGGTTTGAGATGATAGGAATGCAAATTCTTAACGGGTTGCAGGTTGGTAGTATTTATGCGCTCGTTGCTTTGGGCTACACTATGGTGTACGGAATTATCCTGCTTCTCAACTTTGCACATGGAGATATTATTATGGTTGGTGCCTATATCTCCTGGCTTTGTTTAGTTCAGTTAGGAATTGGTCCTATACCTGCTATTATAGCAACGATTCTTGTCTGCACGCTTTTAGGTATTGTCATCGAAAAGCTTGCGTATGCACCCCTAAGAAATGCTCCTCGTTTATCTTTGCTTATTACTGCAATTGGCGTTTCGTATTTTCTTGAGAATTGTGCACAATTAATTTTTGGTGCCGATGCAAAAGTTCTACCAAACTTCTTTGAAGTGTCATCATCTGAGTTCTTGGGTCTTCCTATTTCTACCGTTGCTGTTATTACCATTGTCGTTACCGGAATATCGTGTGCGATTCTTACCCTTTTGGTTAAAAAGACCAAGCTTGGTGCTGCCATGCGGGCTGTATCCGAAGATATGGGAGCCGCGCGCTTAATGGGTATTAACGTTAATACTGTTATTTCGTTTACCTTTGCACTTGGCTGTGTCCTTGCTGGTATTGGCTCTGTTCTTTATAGTATGGCGTATGCACAAGCTAGCCCAACAATGGGTGTTATGCTTGGCACGAAGGCTTTTGTTGCTGCCGTTT